>CAZZGU010000005.1:0-29446 GCA_964653755.1 uncultured Nigerium sp.
ACGAGGAGGCCACGCTCGCCTCCATGCTTGCCTGGCTTGAACGCGCCACCGAGTTCGATCAGGCCGCCGAACACGTGCCAGCACCCGAGCCGGGCACCGTGCAACTCATCACGGGGCACGGGGCGAAGGGGCTCGAATGGGACATGGTCGTGCTCCCAGCCCTTGCCGATGGCGTGTTCCCCAGCAACCGCGCCACAGGCAACTGGCTCACCTCCTCGGGGACGCTCCCCGCTGACCTGCGCGGGGACGCCGCGTCGATCCCGCAACTCGTCGACGTCACGAACAAGGCCGCCGCCGCCTACCGGGACGCCCTCAAGGATGAGCTGCGCCGCGGCGACGACCGGCTTGCCTACGTCGCGGTGACGCGGGCCCGCCAGCACCTCGTGGCCACCACGCACGCCTGGTACCCCGCGCTCGGACGGGCTCGCCTCCGGTCCCCGTACCTCGAGACGCTGGCGCGCCACGGCGTCCGCGCCCACGACGAGGAGGTGTCCGGCACCAACCCGTTGGTGGGCGAGGCGGTCGCGCGGGCGTGGCCCCAGCCGCTCGACGCGGAGGCGCTGCGGCGGCGGCGTGAGGCGGCGGCCGCCGTGACCGCGGCCCGGCTCGCGCTGGCCGAGGGCGCTCCACCAGCCGACGACCTCGTCACCCTCGACGACGCCGAGCGCGTGGCCGAGTGGGATTCCGCCCTGGACCGGCTTGTCGCCGAGGCGCGGGAGGCCCGGCGGGGGGGCGGGTCGCGATCGGTACCGCCCTACCTGTCGACCACGAACCTGGTCGACTTCCGCCGCGATCCCCAGGGCTTCAGCGCAGCTGTCGCTCGCCCCATGCCGCGCCCGCCGGTCCCCGCGGCGCACGTCGGGCAGTCCTTCCACGCCTGGCTCGAGCGACGCTTCGGGCGGACGCCGCTGCTGGTCGAACCCGATGACGACGTGGAGACGGGCGAAGCGGCGTCCCGGTTGGCGGACCTGTGTGCCGCCTTCGAGGCCGGGCGATTCGCCGACCGGGTTCCCGAGGCCGTGGAGGTGCCGTTCGCGCTCGTCCTGGCCGGCCGCGTGGTCCGTGGCCGCATCGACGCCGTGTACCGGGACGGGGGGCGGACGGAGATCGTCGACTGGAAGACGGGCCCCGCCCAGCGCGCGGACCCACTGCAGCTTGCCGTCTACCGACTCGCCTGGTCGGAGATCACGCAGGTCGACCCGGACGAGGTCGGCGCCTGCTTCTACGACGTGCTCGCCGACACCGTCGTGCGCCCCCGGAACCTGCCCGACCGGGCGTCGCTGGAGCGTTTGGTCGGCCGGCTGGATTCGGCCTAGCCTGCTGGGGAACCGCACGGAGGAGCAACGCATGGACCTGTGGGTGCCCGGGAGCCGTTTCGCGCGTCCCCGCGAGGGGGGCCTGCCCGTCGCGCAGATTGAGGAGCTCTGGCGGCACCCGCTGGCCCGGATGATCCGGGTGGACCCGGACGGCCACGTGTTCGCCGTCGACGCTGAGGGGACAGGACTCCGCCTCGTCAAGCCCGACGGCCCGCTCGACCCCGACCGCCACTTCCTGCTCGGGATGGTGGGGGAGCAGCCCTGGTTCGTCACGGTGGTCGCGTCCCAGGGGCCTGTCGTCGGGCTGCGGACGCTCGCCGCCTACGTCGACGACACGGACCGGGACCTGGCCACGACCGCGGTCGCGCTGACCAACTGGCACCGCGTGGCGCCGCACTGCGGCGTGTGCGGTGGCCTCACCGAGGTGCGTCAGGGCGGCTTCGTTCGGTACTGCCCCACGTGCAACCGGGAGCGGTACCCGCGTACGGACCCGGCCGTCATCGTCGCGATCGTCGACGACACCGAGCGGCTCCTGCTCGCCCACCAGGCGGGCTGGCCGGACAACCGGGCGTCCATCCTCGCCGGCTTCGTCGAGTCAGGCGAGTCCCTGGAACAGGCCGTCCGGCGTGAGGTGTTCGAGGAGGCCGGCGTCCGGCTCGGCGGTGTGCGCTACCAGGGCAGCCAGCCCCATCCGTTCCCACGCTCGCTCATGGTGGGCTTCGTCGCCCGCTCGCTCGACACCGAACTGGTCGTGGATCACGCCGAACTGGAATGGGCCGCGTGGCTGTCCCGCGACGAGGTGACCCACCGGCTGGCCGACGGGTCGCTGACGCTGCCGGTGCAGTCATCCATCGCGTCGCACCTCGTGCAACTCTGGCTCGCCGGGGAACTCCCGGACCCCGACTAGAGCGCGCGGAGACGGTCGGCCAGTCCGCTGGAGCGCAGGGCCGGACGTCCGATGGCCTGGCGCACGGCGTCCGGGGTGCCGACGAGGAGGACGCCGGCGCTGGCCCTCGTGACCGCGGTGTAGAGCAACTCCCGGGTGAGCAGCGGCGAGGTGGGCGGCGGCAGCACCACCGACACCCGCTCGAACTGGCTGCCCTGCGCCTTGTGGACGGTCATCGCGTACACCGACTGCAGCCCCTCGAGCACCCACGGGGAGAAGGCGCGGGGTCCGCCGCCCGTGGCGAAGAACGCCTGGGGGGACCCGCCCGGGCCCGCGACCACGACGCCGGTGTCGCCGTTGAAGAGCTGCAGGTCCGTGGCGTTCCAGGTCATCATGAGAGGCCGCCCCGTCCAGAACTCGCCGATGACCCGGTGGCCCGGGACGTCCTCGGCGAGCCACGCCTGGACCAGGCGCGTCCAGTGCTGGACCCCGAACGGCCCGGCGCGGTGCGCGCACAGGAGCCGGTGGGTGTCGAGGGCGGCGAGTGCGGCCGGACCGTTCCCGGCGGACGCCGCAGCGTGCAGTGCGCGACCCCACTCGGAGCAGCGCCTCCGCGCTTCGGCCTCGCCCGCGGCGGGGTCCACGAGCCGCACCGCCGGGTCGTCGCACGCCAGGACGGCCAACGCCTCCTCGGCGTCGCCGGTACGGATCGCGTCGGCGAGTCGGGCGATGGCGCCGGCGAAGCGGTAGTTGTGGCGCAGGTGCGTCACCCGGTCGGCCGTCGCCGGGGCGCGGACGACGTCGGCGAGGACAGCGCCCGCCTCCACGGAGGCCAACTGGTCGGGGTCGCCGACGAGGACGAGCCGCGCCGACGGCTTGAGGGCGTCCAGGAGGCGGGCCATGAGGGTCATCGACACCATGGACACCTCGTCCACGATCACGAGGTCGTGGGGCAGTGGGTTCGCCGAGTCGTGGCGGAAGCGGCTCCGGGAACCGGGCCGCCAGCCGAGTAGTCGGTGCAGGGTGGAGGCGGTCCACCGGGTGGCGCCCGTCCGTGCGGCCAGGGACTCGGTCATGCGGGCTGCGGCCTTGCCCGTGGGGGCGGCGAGCGCGATCAGCATGCCCGGGTCGGCCGCCAGGGCGTCGTTCACGAGGCGTGCGATGTTCCAGGTCTTGCCGGTCCCGGGCCCTCCCGCGAACACCTGCAGCCGGTCCAGCCGCCCCAGCAGCCCGAGCCGCACGGCTTCCTGATCCGCCCAGTACCGCTCGAGGTACAGCAGGCCGTCGACCAGGCGGAACGGTCGGGGCGGGTCGGTGATCTGCTCGCCGTCGGACACCGCCGGGCTGCGGCGTACGGCCTCCCGCCAGGCATCGGGCTCCGGCCAGGCGCCCTCGGGAACCTCGGGGGCACCCTCCTCGTCCCCGAAACCCCGGGAGGCGACGTCCGGCAGCGACACGCACAGCGAGCCGGCACGCAGGGCGCGCACCGCCAGCGCGAAGGCAAGTCGAACCTCCGGGTCGGGTTCGTCCCAGAGGTGGGCGAGGTGCTGGGCCGGGTGCACGTCGGCCCAGGTCAGGACGCCGTACGTGCTGAACGCGCGCAGCAGGCCCTCGGCGCTCACCGCCACGTCGATCGTCGCGGTCAATTGGGTGGCTTGATCCCGGGTCACAGGGCGCCTCCCGCCAGCAGGTCGGACAGGTCGCCGACGAGTCCGATCGGCGGCCGCCAGGAGAACACCCCGGTGGGGTGGCCGTCGACCAGGGGGGTAGCGGGCCCGCCCATGCCTCGGACGAACAGGTAGGCGACCCCGCCGAGATGCCGGCCGGGCTGGTAGCCCTTGAGACGGACGCGGAGGAACCGGTGGAGCGCCACGCAGTAGAGCAGCGCCTGCAGGGGGTAGTGGTTGGCCGCCATCGCCGCCGCCATGGTTGCCGGGGTGTAGTGACCCAGGGTCACGGCGTCCGGACCCGCTTCGTCGGTGGCCGCCGGTCTCCCGGTGCCGAGCCGGTTGGTCTTGTAGTCGACGACCAGGTGCCGGCCCCCGGGAAGGCGCAGGACCGCGTCCACCGACCCGGTGAGGAACCCGTGCAGGGGCTGGGAGGCGAGCACCGGGTCGGACAGGCGGTCGGCGTACGCGGCCAGGGGGTCGCCGGGAGGCACGTGTCGACGGAACAGGTGGGCCACGTCCAGCAGGGTGCGGTGGGGGGCCGCGAGGCTGAACTCGAAGTCCATCTCGGTGAGGCGGTTGCCGGGCCCGAAGTCACGCAGGGTGAGCCCGGGGGCCAAGGGCCCGAGCGGGGTCTCGAGCGTGGGGGCGAGGGCCTCGGCGAGCGCGGAGGCCTCCACCCCCCGCAACGGCACCAGGGGCACGATCTCGGCGACGGCGTCCGCAAGCGCGTCGCGCCAGCCGGGCCCGCGGGGGTCCAGACGCTCGAGAACCGCGTGGACCAGCGTGCCGAACGCCGCTCCCGGGGGGAAGTCGGCCAGGGGCGACGGCGTGGCGAGGGCGGGGTCGGGCTCTACCGCGACGTCCGAGGCCTCGTCGGCGAGCAGCCCGGCATCAGGGGGGGCCTCGTGGGCGGCGGCGGTGAGGCCCGTGTAGGAAGTCCGCCGCCAGGTGGCGTCGATGGTCCGCGTCCACTCCCGCGCCGCAAGGGGCTGGGGCTGAACGGACGCGGGCGCGTCTGCCCGGAGGTCGGCCGGGGGGGACGCGGATGTCACCGCGATGCCCGCGGCGGGCAGCCAGGGCAGCGCGAGCGGCGAGCCGCCGTCGGGGAGTCCGCCCGGATCGTAGGCGAGAGCCGGTCGGCAGGGCGGACCGTCGTGCGTCGCGTGCACGAGCCGGTGCAGGGGGGACGTGGCCGTATCCCGGTGAGAGGCCCACCACGCGACGACGTGCGACTCGGCGCGGGTGAGCCCCACGTAGAGGGCCCGAAGCGACTCGTCGGCTTCGTCGGCGCCTGAGCGTCGCCACCTTTCGGAACGGCCGGGGGCGGACCGCCCACCGACATCGAGCTGGCGGCCGAGGGGGGTCTGCCAGACGAGGGTGCGGCCCTGGTCCTCGGCCCGCTCGTACGAGTGGGAGGCCTCCGGAAGGAGGACCACGGGGAACTGAAGTCCCTTGGCCCGATGGATCGTCATGATCTGGACCGCGTCGGCGTCGGTGTCGAGGCGGCGCGTGCGTTCTGCGGACGCCGTCGGGTCGGTCAGGGTCACCTCCAGCCACGCGGCAAGGTCGCGGACGTCGACCCCCTGCCCGCGAGGTCCTTCGTGCCCCACGGCCCTCCCGTGTCCCCCGGACCGCTCGTGCAGGAGTTCGGCGAGGTGCCGGTGGTCGGTGACCAGCCGTTCCCCGTCCGGGCGGCGGAGCAGGCGGGCCGTGAAGTCCGTGTCCCGGTCGAAGGCAGCCATCAGGGCCGGGACTCCGGATCGCCGCACGACGCGCGCCCACGAGTGGAGCCTGAGGGACCACGTCGACCAGTCCTCCTCGGTGGCGGTCGCCAGCCGTGCGACGGTGCCGCCGACGAAGTCGGTGATCACCGCCCGCTGCACGTGGGGCCGCCGCGGCTGGTCGAGCGCCCGCAGGAGGGTGAGCCAGTCCCCGGCGGCCGGGGACTCGAAGACCGAGCTCGTCCCGCTGAAGGTGGCGGGGATGCCGGTCCTGGACAGCGCCCTGGCGAGGTGGTGCCCGCGTCGGTTGGATCGCACGAGGATGGCCACGTCCCGCGCCCGGAGCGGCCCGTGCGGCCGGCTCAGGGGCGCGTTCTGCCCGAGCAACTCCCCGACCAGCGGCACGAGGTCGTCGGCGATGCGGTCGTGGGCCACCCAGGAGGGAAGGTTCTCGCCCTCGACCACGCGGAGCTGGACGCCGGCGGCCCAGACCGAGCCGGGCTCCGCGCTGAGGAGCGGACGCCGGCGCGCGGCCTGCACGGGGGGCACGTCGATCTCGTCGCCCAGCCGGACGCCCGCGAAGAGGGCGCCCACCGCGTCCACCACCTGGGGGTCGGCGCGGTGGTTCACGGCGAGGGTCGTGCGCGTGGTCGCGCTGCGGACGGCCGACGTGTACGTGTGCACGTCGGCGCCGCGGAAGGCGTAGATGGACTGCTTGGGGTCGCCGATGAGGACGAGCGTGGCGCGGCCGTCGAAGGCGGCGTGCAGGATTTCCCACTGCACGGGGTCCGTGTCCTGGAACTCGTCCACGAGCACGACGGGGTAGCGGCCCGACAGCCGGGCCTGGGCGAGCTCCCCGCTGGCGGGGTCGAGCAGGGCGTCCCGCAGGCGGGTCAGCTGGTCGTCGAAGGAGAAGATCCGGGAGGACCGCTTGCGCTCGGCGAACCGGTCGCGCACCTCCTGCGCGAAGCGGACGCGCTCACCGGGGCTGCCGTCCGCGTCGGTGAGCGCCAACGGGGCGTCGACGCGGGTGGCCTCGCGGGCGATCGTCCGCGCACCCACGTCGTCCTGCCTCCCGTCCCCGTCGGTCCACGTGAACGGCGGTCTGCGTGCGTCGTGGGCGTAGCGTCGCAGGTACACGTCGGCGCCGACCTCGTCGGTCAGCCCGGTGAGGTCCTCCACGAGGTGCGACTGCGGCTCCTGGGAAGCCAGGACCCCGAGCCCGCGGATCATGCCGTGGCAGAACTCGTGGGTGGTCATGATGGTGGCGCGGTCGAAGTGGACGAACGCGCGCTCGAGCCTCCGCAGGCGCTCGGCCAGGTCGGCGTCCGTGCCGGAACACAGGTGGGCGTCGACCTCGTCGATCGGCTCCGGACCGCCCGCCAGGTGAGCGCGCAGGGCATCGGCGCTCCCGCGGACCCGCTCCCGCACGCGGGACCGCAGCTCGGCGGTGGCCGCCCGCGAAAAGGTCACCAGCAGGAGGTCGTCCACCCCGGCTCGGCCCTCCGCCAGGAACCGGGCCGCGAGCGCGGCGATGGCGTAGGTCTTGCCCGTGCCGGCACTCGCCTCAAGGACCGTGGTGCCGGATGGCAGCGGCGCCACCAGCGAGAACGCCCTCATCGTTCGGCCCCCACGATCGGTGTCCACACGATGGACGCGAGCGCCCCGAGTTGGGTGGTCTCGCCGGGACGGGCCCACGGTTCGTCGCCGGTGAGGCGCACGTCCCACGGTTTCGTGCCGCGTGGCACGTAACGGCGCCACAGCGCGTCGTTGTCGAAGGCCCACCGGTGTTCGAGCCGACGGTCGGCCAACGGGTCCTGCCCGCGGAGGCGGGCCTGCGCCCACACTTCACAGGTGCGTGGGGGCATGAGGAGGATGCGTTGCAGGCCCTCGGTCGCGAGGCCGACCAGGTCGGCGAGGTGGTCGCGGGCCCGGGCCGGGTCCGCGACCGTCAGCGTGCGGCGCGACTTCGGGCCCACCACCACCGCCTGAACGGGTTCGTCGGCCTGCGCAGCCAGGGCGAGGGCATCGAGCCACGCCTCGGCGAGGTGACGGGCGCCGACCCGGGCGAAGGCGCACATGGCGGGGCGGCCTGCCCGCGTGGTCACGCGGCCGGTCAGGCGCACGCCGGCCAGGGAGAGATCGACAGGCCGCGCATCGACGGGCGCCTCGCGGTAGGACCCGAACGCCTCCAGCGCCTCCTGGGCCTGCCCGGCGATGCGGTCCAGCTCCCGCCGCCCCAGCTCGCCGGGAGGGATCTGGCCACGGAGCCACTCCTGGTGGACGACGGCGTCGAGCGGGTGGCCCCGCAGCAGGCCGTGCAGCATGCGCTCACCGACCCGCCACCGCCCCAGTCCGTCGAGTTCCAGTGGCAACTGGTCGGTGGCAGGGTTCTCGTCGACGAGCGACAGCTGGGCGCGGTTGCGGAGGAAGTACCGGACCGGGTGCTGCAGGAAGGCGCGGAGAGTCTCGAGGTCGACCGAGGGCGGCTCCGGCAGCGGCAGATGGGTCACCGCATAGCGGTCGGGTGCCTCCGCCCGCGGCGCGACGAGGGCACGAGCCGCCTGGAGGGCGGCCCGGTCGAAACTGACCGGGGTACCGGCGAAGGAGGCCGGCGCGAACGGCTGGAGCGGCTCGGTCTTCGGCGTGAGGCCGAGGGCGTCCAAGAGGTCGACCAACCCCAAGGGCGGCTTGTACTCCTCGTTGGTCAGCGCGGAACGGCCCTGGTAGACGACGACGAGGCGCTCGGTGGCTGCGCCCACGGCGTCCAGGAGCGCCTGGCGATCGTCCAGCCCCGGATCCGGATCGCCCGGCCGCGGGTCGCGGGCCAGGAGGTCGTCGCCGTCGGCCACCGGACGCCGCGGGAACGAGCGGTCGTCGAGCCCGACGAGGCACACGACCCGGTGGGGGACCTGCGCGAGCGCCTCCAGCGAGCAGACGACGAGCGAGCCGTTCCCGAACGCGGGGCGCGCGGTCTGCCCGGCGAACTCGTCGTCAAGGAGGGCGAGCGCGTCGGCCGGACCGAGGGCGGGGGTCGCCCCGGCGCAGCGGCGGCCCATGCGATCGAGGGCCGCCCACAGCTGGGCCACCTGCCATGCGTCGGCAGAGCCGACGTCGGTGAGGTCCGCCACGATCGACCGGATCCGGTCCACCCAGACCGGCCCGGGCGCAGGGACGCCGCACGCGCGGATGAGGCGCGACACCCGGGACACCAGCTCGGCCAGGCCCCCGAGCAGGGCGACGTCACTGGACTCCACCTCGTCCACGGTGGCGACATGCCGGGCGGACGCCAGGGCGTCGTCGCTGAGGGCCTCGCCCATCATGAGGCGCTGGACGCCGGCCTGCCACGTCCCCTGGGGCACGCGGTCGAGGCCGAAGCGGGCCCGGTGGCGGGTGTCCACGCCCCAACGAACGGACGCCTGCTCCAGCAGGTCGGCGAGCCGGTCGGTGCCGTCCGTGGTGAAGCCGAAACGCCGGGCGACGAACGGATGCCCGCACAGCGCCAGCAGGTCCCCCCTGGTTGCGCGGCCCCCGCCCAACTCGAGGACGTCGCGGGCCAGCCCGTAGGCGAGGTTCGCCTGCGCCGCGCTGGGGGCCGCCACCTGGACGCGCAGGGACCTCCCCGGGTGCTGCCAGCCCGAGCCGCCCTCCTCGGGGGAGAACACCCCGCCCAGGTGGGGGGCGAGCACCTCGGGCGCCGGGCACGCGATGACGACGTCGCGCGGCTCCAGGGTCGGGTCGTCCTCGAACAGCCCCACGAGCACCTCGCGCACCACCTCCGCCTGACGGGCGGGACCGTGGCTCGCGCGCACGTCGACGCTGCCGTCCCCGTGACGGGCGTGGTCAGCGTCGGGGCGGGGGTCCAGCCCCGCGTCCAGCGCGCGCTGGAGTTCGCCCAGCAGGGTGGGGGGGCGCGGGGGAGCAGGCCTGGCGTCAAGCTCGTCGGCGACCGCCGCCAGCGTTCGCGCGGTGTCGAGCGCACGGCGTCCGAGGCGTTGCTGAAGGCCCCCGGGCGCTCCCACGGGGCCGGGCAGGGCGAGCCAGACCACGACCTCGACGCGGGAACCGAGCGCTCGGAGCAGGTCGGCGTCCCCCGCGGTCAACCGACGGGGGGCGAAGACACCGACCCACGGCCAAGGGACGGCGACCCGGCCTTCGGCGAGGCCGCGGACGAGGTCCTGACGGCGCTGGGCCGGGTCGGGGCCGTCGACGATGGTGTGCAGGGCGCGCCACAGCGTCGCCTGCCACGCGTCGAACCCCAGCCCCAGGTCCGCCGCGTCGTGGGCACCGGACCACGCCGGGCCGAGGTCGGGCCGGTGGCGCGTGTAGCGCGCGAGGAGACGGGCCACACGCAGCGCGTTCGCGTACCGCTGCTCCGAGGCCTGCAGGTTGCGTGCCAGCGGCTCCAGGCCGGCGAGCCCCGATTCGGCCAGGCTCAGGATCGGCCAGACGAGCCTCTCGGGCGACCACGCATCGTCACGAGGGTCGTCCCCCGAGAGCATGGTCTCGAGGGAAGACAGGGGGGAGAAGGAGACCCCGGCGCAGATGCCCCGGGCTGAGTCGCTGCCGAGCGCGACCTGCTGCGACAGCCAGCGCTGCACCCCGGGCCCGGGGACGACGACGAGGGGCTGAGCGAACGGGTCCTCGACCGGGCGGGCGAAGCGGGCCACGAGGTCGTCGGCGAGGGGGCGGACGTCCGCGCACGTCACCACCCGCAGGCCCGTCCCCGGTCGCAGCGTTTCCCCCGGCGCCGTCCCACGCAGTTCCGTCCCGCGCAGTTCCGTCCCGCGCAGTTCCGTCCCGCGCAGTTCCGTCCCGCGCACTCCCGTCCCACCCGTCTCGCTCATCGTGCCCACCACCCTAGGGCCGCCCACTGACGAAATGGATCTGGTGTCCGGGCCGGCGCCTACAGTCGGGGTGTGACCGACCCCGAACGAATCCTGGACGGACTCGACCCCGAGCAGCGCCGTGCCGCCACGGCGCTGTCCGGGCCCGTCGTCGTCCTCGCCGGGGCCGGAACCGGCAAGACCCGGGCGATGACCCACCGCATCGCCTACGGCGTGGCGACCGGAGCCCTCGACCCCCAGGCGGTGCTGGCTCTCACGTTCACGACGCGGGCCGCGGGCGAACTCCGCGGACGGCTGCGCGCCCTGGGCGTCCCTGCCGTCCAGGCGCGCACCTTCCACTCGGCCGCCCTGCGCCAGGCGCGGTACTTCTGGCCGCACGCGCACGGGGTTCCGCTCCCGCCCGTCGCGGACAACCGCCTGGCCCTGGTGGCCGACGCACTCCGCCGCGAGGGGCTCACCCCCGAGCCTGGCCTGCTGCGCGACGTCGCCCAGGAGGTGTCGTGGGCCAAGGTGAGCAACGTCTCACCCACGGACTACCCGTCCGTCGCGGTCGCGGTCGGGCGCGAGGTGGCCGGGCGGACGCCGGACGAACTGGGGCGCCTGCTGGCCCACTACGAGGCGGTCAAGACCGCCCGGGGCGTCCTCGACTTCGACGACATCCTGCTCTGCGATGCGGCCCTCCTGGTGGACTTCCCTGACGTCGCCGGCGAGGTGCGGCGCACCTACCGGCACTTCGTCGTGGACGAGTATCAGGACGTGAGCCCCCTGCAGCAGGCGTTGCTGGATCTGTGGCGCGGCAACTCCGAGGAGATCTGCGTGGTGGGCGACCCGGCGCAGACCATCCACTCCTTCGCCGGCGCGAAGGCGTCCTTCCTGACCGGATTCGCGGCGCGCCACCCGACGGCCGAGGTGATCGAACTCGTGCGCGACTACCGGTCGACGCCTCAGGTCGTCGGCCTGGCCAACGCCGTCATGCGGCGCCGGGGCGTCCATGTGGAACTCCGGGCCCAGCGCCCGGACGGGCCGCCGCCGGTGTTCGTCGCGTCCCCGAGCGAGGCTGCGGACGCGGCCGGCGTGGTGGCCTGGCTCCGAGAGCTCGCCGCCCGCGGGATTCCGTGGTCGGAGATGGCCGTGTTGTATCGGGTGCACGCGCAGTCCCCGGCGGTGGAGGCCGCCCTGGCGGACGCCGGCGTCCCCTTCGCCACCCGCGGGAGCGAGGGCTTCTTCGAGCGGGCGGAGGTCCGGACGGCGTTGCGCGCGCTCGCCGTCCGCGCACGCACGGCCGCCGGGGACGATCCACCGGACCGCGTGCTGCGCGACGTCCTTGCCGGCCTCGGCTGGACGCACGAGCCGCCCGCGGGACAGGGCAGCGCGCGGGAACGCTGGGAGTCCTGGGCCGCGCTGGCGGGTCTGGGCGACGACTTCGTCCGGGCCCACCCGGACGCCGGCCTGCCCGAGCTGGCAGCGGAACTCGACGAGCGCGCCCGCGTGCAGCACGCTCCGGCCGGTCAGGGCGTCACGCTGTCGAGCTTTCACGCGGCCAAGGGCCTGGAGTGGGACGCGGTGGCGCTCACCGGTGTGCACGAGGGGGGGCTGCCGTTCGTGCTGGCGACCACGCCCGAGCAGGTCGAGGAGGAACGACGGCTGTTCTACGTCGGCATCACGCGGGCTCGCGAGTACCTGCGGGTCTCCTGGTCGGTGACCCGGAACGGCGGCGGGCAGCGCCGCGCCCGGAGCCGCTTCCTGGACGGGCTCGTCGCGGAGGCGCCGGTGACCCGCCCCGTCCCGCGTGCCCGCCGGAAGGGCGCCCGCTCCGCGCTCTCGGCGACGTGCCGCGTGTGCGGCCGGGGCCTGGGGTCGGGTGCTGAACGCAAGCTCGGCCGCCACCTGGAGTGCGAGGCCTCCTTCGACGAGGCCGTCTGGGAGGCACTGCGGGCGTGGCGGAAGGCCGAGGCGGACGCCGCGGGCATGCCGGCGTTCGTCGTCTTCACCGACGCCACGCTCCTGGCGATCGCGGAAGCGATGCCGACGTCCCCGGACGCGCTGGGCCGCATCTCCGGGGTGGGGCCCGTGAAGCTCGAGCGCTACGCCGCAGGCGTCCTCGGCGTGCTGGCGAGTTTCGCCGACTGAAGGCACCGGCAGCGCGGGTGGTGGTGCCAGCGCCGCGCCTCGAGGGCGCAGGTCGCGGCGTCGAGTTCGAGGCTCGCGCCCAGCGTCTCGGGCGGGTGACCGTCCAGCCAGGCCAGCGCCTGGGCGGCTGCCGTCGCGGACGCCCACCCGCAGGCGACCGGGGAGGGTCGGTGATCGGTCCGGCAGAGCTCGGCGAGGAGATAGGGCCAGTCGGGGTCGCTGTCGCTCCGAGCCAGGTCGCAGCAGCGCACGCAGGCGGTCACCCCCGGGACGACGAGCGGCCCGACGACGGCTCGCTCAGGTTCGTCGCGGACCAGGAGATGGGGAACCCCCGCGCGCGCCAGTTCGCCGGTCAGGACGCGGTCGGGCTCGATCGTCGGCGTGCAGACGACGACCAGTGCAGGCCCGGCGGCGAGCATCCGGACGAGGTCTCCGGCCGGCCGCAGCCTCGGGTGTGTTGCCTGGACGCCGACGCCCCACACCTCGCGGGGCCGGGTTCGCGCCAGCAGGACCGCCACCCGCGTCGCGAGTTCGCCGGGGCCGACCACGGCGACGGGAGCGGGAGCATGTCCGTCGGGGGCGGCAACGAGCGTGCCCGCGGCGAGGAGTCTCTCGACGGCACCGGCCACCCAGGTCGGGTCGACGTCGGGGTGGAGGCGCTGCACCTCGGGGATCGTCGTCGCGCGGTTGAACGCGCGCACCACAGCCTCGGCGCCGGCGGGGGCGTCGGCCAGCAGGGCGGGCGCGCGCGCGTCCAGGCCGAGCTGCAGGGCCCCGGAGGGCCTCCTGAGGAGTGTCAGCGGCTGGCGGAGCGTGAGGCGGCTCGTGATCATGGACCCCACTGTGGCCCGCCCAGGAGTCTGGGCGCGCGTCCCGCGGCGTCCTGCCAACACCCGAACAACACGGGGCGGACATCACAACGCCGGACGGGACTGAACTCCGTCCGGCGTCGTGGAAGCGTGGGGTCAGGCCTTCTTGGGCAGGAAGCGTGTCAGGTTGGTGCCGCAGACGGGGCACTTGGCCTTGGCGAGGCGGGTGCCCTTCTCGTTCACCACGATCTCGCCGTCGGCTTCGCGGCTCTCCTTGCACTTCACGCAGTAGAACTTGCCGCTGTAGGTGTCGGCCACGGTTACCTCCTGTTGATGATGGGACTCCCCGCGGCGGACACCTCCGTGGGGGCTTTCGGGTCAGCATAGGGCACGCGTCCCGCTCCGCCACGGTGGGAAGGGCAAGGCCCGCCACGGTGGGACGGCAAGGCCTGCCAGGTGAGACGGCAAGGCCCCCGTGCGGGCCAGTTCCGCCTGCCTTCCCCTGCACGCGGACCGGCCCGCCGGGGGACCTTGCAGGTCAAGTTAGTCCCGGCCGGCGTCTCAGGTCAAACGCCGACGCCCGGCTAGCATGCCTGGCATGAGCGATCCGGAGTACGTGGTGCGCGCCAGTTCCCGCCGGGTGAAGACCATGACCGCGTTCCGGGAGGACGGGCGCGTGGTGGTCGTGGTGCCCAGCGCCATGAGCGAGCGCCAACGCCGGCAGCTCGTCCCGGCCCTGGTCGCGCGGTTCAAGGCCAGGGAGGAGGGGCGGGGAGCGCCACGCGGTGAGGCGGAGTTGACGTTGCGGGCCCGGCAGTTGTGGGAGGCGCACATCGCCCCGGTGGTGGGGCACCCGGCGCCTCCGTTCGGGGTGCGCTGGGTCTCGACGATGGAACGACGTTGGGGCTCGTGTTCGACGGCCTCGGGCGAGATCCGCCTCAGCGACCGGCTGCTGGCCCTCCCGGCCTGGGTCGTCGATTACGTCCTCGTCCACGAGATGGTTCATCTGGTGGAACGGGGGCACAACGCGCGGTTCTGGGAACTCGTGGCGTCCTACCCCGAGACTCCCCGGGCGCGCGGCTTCCTGGAAGGGTTCGACCACGCCCGCGCGGCGGGAGCCTGAAGGCGCCCTTCAGCGGTCCGTGTCCTCTGTCCCGCGCCTGTGCTCCTCGTCCAGCAGTTGGGCCAGTTGGGCGTCGAGGTCGTCGGGGGCCGTCGGCGTCCGGCCCCGCCCGGAGAAGCCCAGCGGGTCGTCCAGATCCGCTCCGGTGGGAATGAGGTCGGGGTGAGCCCAGACCGCGTCGCGCTCCTCGGAACCGCGGGCCGTCCGGACCGCCGCCCACAGGTTGGCGGCGTCCCGCACCCGTCGGGGGCGCAGTTCGAGGTTGAGGAGCGACTTGAGCGCAGTCTCGGCCGGACCGGCGGTCGCGCGGCGCCTGCGGACGGTCTCCGCCAGGGCGGCCGCCTGCGGCATCAACTGCGCGGTCGTCTGGGCGACGACGTCGTCGACCCAGCCCTCGACGAGGGCGACGAGCGTCTCGAGGCGTTCCAGGACCTCCTTCTGCTCGCCGGTCAGGGCGGGCTGGAAGAGCTTGCCTGCCACCGTGTTGCCCAGCCGCTCGAGCGAATCAGGGGTCAGTCCGCCGGCGAGGTGGGACTCCATGGCCTCCTCGATCGCCGCGGCGTCCACGCGGATGTCGCGGGCGTAATGCTCCACGAGGGCGAGAAGCTGGGGGCCCAGCCACGGGACGTGGGCGAAGAGCCGCTGGCGGGCGGCCTCCCGAAGCGCGACGTAGAGGCGCACGTCGTCCACGGACTGCTCCAGCCCGTCCGCGAACCGGGCGATGTTGGTCTCCAGAAGCGCGACCACGGGCCGCTGCGTCAGGGGGAACCCGAGGTCGGAGACGCTGACGACGCCTGTGGACAGCTGTCCGAGCGCCTGTCCGATCTGCGACGACAGCATCCCGGTCGCGGCGAGCCGCATCATCGGCTCGAGCATGGGCGCCATGCCGATGTCGCCGGCCTGCTGCCCGAGCAGGTCGGCGATCGCGCCGGCGAGGGACGTCGAGACCGGGTCGGTGAGCTGCCGCCACGTGGCGAAGGTGTGCTCCACCCACTCGGCGCGGCTCCAGGCGGCAGGGGTCGCCGCGATCCGGCCGAACGCAGTGTGCTGGTCCAGCCAGAGGTCCGCGAGCGCCACCGTGTCGCGGACGGAGCCCTGATCGGACGATCCGGGCGCGGGGTCGGGGCCGCTGGCCGCCGTCACCTTGCGTGCGATGTCCTTGACGAAGTCCCAGTTGAGGCCGGCGGTGCCGTCCCCCGCACCGGCCGCCTGCATCCCGGCGGTGAACTGCGCCATGACACCCTGCAGCCGGGCCATCAGTTGGTTGACGTCGAACGAGCCGTCCGCGCCTGGCTGGATCCCGAACTGCCTCAGGAAGTCGGCGAGAGGGTTCTCGTCGTCCCCTCCGGCGTCGGCGAACGGGTCCCGGTCGGTCATGGCGGCTCCTCTCGGACGTGTGGGGCTCCATTGTCGCGCACGGGACAACGGGGCGTCTCCACCGCCCACGCTAGGATCGCAGCCGAACGTGGGACGGGAGACCCGGATGACCAGGCAGACATGGACGGCCGCGGTGTGCGCGCTCCTGTTCGTCGCCTGTGCCGCGGTCATCGCGATGGTGCCCGTCGACTACGTCATCTACTCCCCGGGTGCCAGCTACGACCTGCTCGGCCGAGAGGGTGACGTCGACACCGTCACGGTCACCGGTGCGGACACTTTTGAGACCACGGGCCAGCTCCACATGACCACCGTCGCGATCACACGCGCTGACGCCCGGGTCGGGCTCCCGGAGGTGCTGTTCGCGCACTGGGTGTCCGATCGGTCGGTGTTCCCGCGGGAAGCCGTCTACCCTGCCGGAACCTCGTCCACCGACGTGCGTGCCCGGGACGTCCAGCTCATGACGTCGGCCCAGTCGGACGCCGCCGCCGCGGCTCTGCGCGAAGCGGGCGTCGAGGTCCGGACGTTGCCCGTGATCACCTCGGTGGCCAGCGCGGGCCCGTCGGTCGACCTCCTGTTCCCCGGGGATTTCGTCCTCGAGGTGGACGGCACGCCGACAACGACGGTCGAGCAGGTGCGGGCCGGGATCTCGGCGCACGGCATCGGCGAGGTCGTCACCCTGACGGTGCTCCGGGACCGTCAGGTCTTCGAGGTGTCGGTCGAGACCGAGGCGTCGCGGACGGATCCGGGCACCCCCGTGGCCGGGCTGAACCTGACCATGGGCTTCAGCTACGAACCGCGGGTCTCCTTCGCCCTCGAGCAGGGCGTGGGGGGATCCAGCGCCGGGCTGATGATGGCGCTCGCCGTGTACGACCGGATCACCGCCGAACCCCTGGTCGGAGCCGGGATGGTCGTCGCCGGGACCGGAGCGATCGACGGGGCGGGCGACGTGGGACCCGTGGGGGGCGTGGACGAGAAGATCGCGGCCGCGCGCCGGGTCAGCGCCACCGCCTTCATGCTCCCGTCCGGGAACTGTCGCGACGTGGGCCCCGACCCGCGCGTCCGCCTCGTCCCGGTCGAGTCGTTGGAGGAGGCGGTCACTGCACTGAGGATGCTCGCCGACCCGGCGAGCGAGGGACTTGTGAAGGGATGCTCATGACGGACGATGCCCTCGTCGCGGTGTTGCTCGAGATCGAGCGGCACGTGGGCCACGGTGGGTGGGACCAGCCTTCACGGCTGTTTGCGCTCGTCCCGACTGCCCGGCTGCTGGCGGCCGAGCCCTCGCTGGCTGGCCAACTGCGCGCCGACGCGCCCCCGGACGCCTTCAGCGCCGTGGAGCAGGACGAGTTTCACTCCGGCCAGGACCTGCTCGGCGACCTCGAGCGGATCGGGTGGCCCGACGCCGTGGCGGGCTGCGCCGTCGCTCTGGAGCGGGTGTTCGTCCCGGCCGACCTGGAGGCCGAGCTTCCCGAGGACCCGGACGAGGCCGCCGACTTCGTTGCCCACCATCCCCGCCGCCAGGAGGTCCGCGTCGTCGTCGGTGTGACCCGGTCCGGCGCCTCGCACGGCGTCGCCCGGTTGCGAGCCCAGCCCGGGGAGCTGCTCGGTTCCACAGATCTCGTCCCGGGATTGTCTTCGGCGCTGGCACGTACGCTGTCAGCATGACGTCCGCTCCAGGAGGCCCCGTGCCCGCAGTGTCCCGTCCCCGTCCGAGCCCGCTGATGATCACCTTCGTGGTCCTCGCGGTCGTCGCAGGGGCCTTCCTGCTGTACACCGCCTTGTGGACCGACAAACTCTGGTACGACGCCATCGGCTTCACCACCGTGTTCACGACCCAGCTCCTGACGCGCTTCGTGCTGTTCATGCTCGCGTTCGTGGTGATGGGGGGCAGCATCTGGATCAACATGGCCATCGCCTACCGTCTGCGACCGCGGGTCCGTCGTCGCGGCGCCAGCGCCGTCCTGGATCGGTACCGCGACCTGCTCGAGTCGAACCTGACCGGGGCGATGCTCGTGCCCTCGGTCATCCTCGGCGCGATGGCGGGGCTGTCCGCCAGTACGCAGTCCCTGGAAGTCCTCGCGTGGCTGCACCGGACGCCATCGGGCGTGGCGGATCCGCAGTTCGACCTCGACGTCTCGTTCTTCATGTTCGAGTACCCGGTGTGGCGCCTCGCCGCCTCACTTCTGATGAGCGCCCTGGTGTTCGGCCTGTTCGCGGCCGTGGCCGTCCATTTCGCAGTCGGGAACCTCGCGGCCGGGCGTCCGCGCAGTGCCGCGGAGACGGCCGGCGTCACCCGTCACCTGTCGATCCTGGGTGCGCTCATCCTCGTTCTCTACGGGGTGGAGAACCTGCTGGATCGTTACGGGCTCATGCTGGGGACCGGCTCCCTCTACACCGGGCTGCACTTCACCGATGACCAGTCGCGGATGACCGCAAAGCTCGTCATCGCGATCATCTCGTTCATCGTGGCGGGCCTCTTCGTGGCCAACGTCTTCCTCAACCGGCTGGTCGTCCCCGGCGCGGGCGTCGTCCTCATGCTCGTTTCCAGCCTGATCCTGGGGTTCATCTACCCAGCTGCAGTCCAGGCGTTCGTCGTACGGCCCAACGAGCCTGACAAGGAGGGCCCCTACATCGCGAACCACATCGCATCCACGCGGGCGGCCTACGGCATCGACAACGTGGACATCACCGAGTACGAGGCTGTCACCCGGGTGCAGCCCGGACAACTGAAGGAGGACGCCGCCGCGCTGCCCGGGATTCGGCTCATGGACCCCGACATCATGGGTGCCACGTTCGAGCAGCTGCAGCAGGTGCGGGGCTACTACTCGTTCTCGGAGATCCTCGACATCGACCGTTACACCATCGACGGCAAGGAGACCGACGTCGTCGTCGCGGCGCGCGAGCTCAACCAGGCCGGCATCCCCGACAGGAACTGGAACAACATCCACACCGTGTTCACCCACGGGCACGGCATGGTGTCGGCGTACGGCAACCGGCGCCAGACGATGGGCGAGCCTGAGTGGATCACGAAGGACATTCCGCCCGTGGGCCCGATCGAGCAGGTGCAGTCGCGGATCTACTACGGCGAGCAGTCCACGACGTTCGCGATCGTCGGTCGTACCGAGGGCCAGGAACCGATCGAACTCGACTCGCCCGGAGGCCGCGAGGGCGGCGGCGAGCAGTACAACGAGTACGACGGAGCCGGTGGCGTCTCGATCGGGAGCCTGTGGCGGCGGTTGATGTACTCGGCGCGCTTCTCCGACCTGAACCTGCTGCTCTCGGACCGCGTGAACCCCGAGTCCAAGGTGCTCTACAACCGGACGCCGAAGGAGCGGGTCGAACAGGTCGCCCCCTGGCTGACGACGGATTCGAACATCTACCCGGCCATCGTCGACGGTCGCATGGTGTGGATCGTGGACGCCTACACGACGTCCGCCAACTACCCGAACAGCCAGAAGGTGTCCCTCGCGCAGGCCACGTCCGATTCGCAGACCCAGGTGCTGGGCGGGCAGCTGGACGCCACCGTCAACTACATGCGCAACTCCGTCAAGGCAGTCGTCGACGCCTACGACGGGACGGTCACGCTGTACGCGTGGGACGATGACGACCCCATCCTCGCCACGTACGCGAAGGCATTCCCGGACACCATCAAGTCCCGCACCGAGATCTCTCCCGACCTGATGTCGCACCTGCGTTACCCGATGGATCTGTTCAAGGTGCAGCGCGACCTCCTGGCCCGGTACCACGTGCGCGACTCCTACGTGTGGTACGGCTCGTCCGATCTCTGGGAAGTGCCGACCGATCCGGTGAAGTCGCAGGGCCAGACCAAGGAGCCCCCGTACTACCTCTCCATCAAGTGGCCGGGCGACGAGAGCCCGGTGTTCAGCCAGACAAGCGTGTTCGTGCCCCGGGGCCGCCAGAACCTGGCCTCCTACCTGGCAGTGAACGCGGATGCCGCCAGCGAGAACTACGGCCAGTTGCGCGTTCTGCGCATGTCGGACACGCGCCAGATCGACGGGCCCGGCCAGACCCAGAACGCGATCACCCAGAACACGTCGGTGGCTCAACTGCTCCTGCCCTACCAGCAGAACCTCGGGGCGGCGTCGGTGACCTTCGGCAACCTGCTCACCCTGCCCATGGGCAACGGGCTGCTCTACGTGGAGCCGATCTACACCCAACGCACCGGAGGCGCGGGCTCCTACCCGGCGCTCACCTTCGTCGTCGTGCGCTTCGGTGAGCACGTCGGAATCGGTGCGACGCTGCAGGAGGCCCTCGACAAGGTGTTCCAGGGCGACGCCGGCGGATCGACGGGGGAGGTGGCCGAGGGAGAGGTTGTGCCGACCACCCCGGACCAGCCCGGGATCCCGGCGCCGACGGGCCAGGTGGACGAGGCGACGACGGTGGGCGCTCTCGAGCGGGCTCAGGCGGCCTTCACCGAGGCGGACGCGGCCCTGCGCAACGGGGACCTCGCCACCTACCAGACGAAGACCAACGAGGCCAAGGCCGCGCTGGAGGAGGCGCTCAGGGCGATGGGTCGCTGATCCGAGTCGTCAGACCCACTCGCCGACCGGCACGACCTGCGGGTCCCAACCCGCCGCCCGGAGGGATGGCTCCAGCGTTCCCGCGTCCCCGACCACGACGAGGGTCGTGGTGCCGTCGGGCAGGAGTTCGCCGAGCACCTCCCCGGCGGATTCCGGTGTGACCCGGCTGTAGGCCTCGTGGGTGGAGTCGATGAAGTCGGTGGTCAGCCCCGCGGCAAGGAGGTGCATGACGCCATTGCAGACGCCGCTGGCAGTGGCGTACTGCAAGGGGGCCGTCCCCGCCAGATAGGTGCGTGCGTTCGTCACCTCGTCCTCGGTGAGGGCGTCCGTCGAGACGTCCATGAGCTGCGGCACGAGTTGGAGCGCCTCGCCCACCACGTCGTTGCGGAACGAGCCCTGCACGTAGGAGAAGCCACCCTGGCGCATGGGCGCGTTGACCAGCCCGACGCCGTAGGTGAAACCGCGCTCCTCCCGCAGCACCCGGTTGAGGCGGCTCAGGAACGCTCCGCCCACGGCGTACGAGGCGATCTGGAGGTCGGCCCAGCGGGGATCTTGCCGGTCGATGGTGAAGCGGCCCAAACGGAGGTCCGCCTGGACGGAGCCGGGGCGGTCGATGAGGTAGGCGCCGCGGGGGCGGGGGGCCGGGTCCTCGTGCTCCGCGAACTCCTGGTCGGGGTTCGCCCAGGCGCCGAAGGCGTCCTCGACGACGCCCATGACATCGCCGGGGAAGTCGCCCGCAAGCACCAGGGTGCTCCCCACGGGGCCGAAGAAGCGGTGGTGGTACGCGCGCACATCCTCTCCGGTCACCTGAGCCAGCGTGGTGGGCTCCCCGTCGCGCATGCGGGAGGCCCGGTACCGGGGCTCGGTCAGGGCACGCCGGAGGGCGTGGTTGGCGCGATCGCCCGAGTTCGCCAGTTGCTGCTCGATCTGCGCGACACGGAGGGCACGATGACGTTCCACGTCGGCGTCCGCGAGCGTCGGACGGACGACCGCCTCGACCATGAGCGGGATCGCCTCGGCCAGGTGCGACCCGGGCACGTCCATGTACACGTGGGTGTGGGAGTAGCCGACGGCTGCCTCCAGGATTGCCCCGCACTGCTCCACGGCCTCGGCGAAGGCGGTGCCAGGGTGTCGGTCGGTGCCCTCGTCGAGCGTCCGCGTGCAGAGCGCGGCGACCCCCTCGCGGTCGGGGGCCTCGGCGCTCAGCGGGATGTCGAGGGCGAGGCCAGCGGACACCACATACTGACCGGGGCGGTGATAGACGAGGACCGTGACGCCGTTGGGGAGGCGTGACGTGAAGGCCTCAGGGAAGGACCAGGGACGCGGCTTGCGCACCTTGGGTCGCTTGGGTGTCTCTCCCGTTCGAAGGCTGCTCACGACGTCCTCCCAATTCCCCGGTGGTACTCGAGGACCGCCCGCTGATCCGGTCGTAGCCAGGCGCGCGCGGCCTCACGCACTTCGCTCGGAGTGATGGAGAAGTACTCCTTGATTCGGGTGTTGACGAGGTGCGGGTCGTTGTGGAGAGTGGCGTAGGCGCTGAACAGGTCGGCGCGCGTCTCGAACCGGGAGCACTGGCTCAACCATTCGCGCTCGAACTGGACGTGGGTGCGGTCGACCTCCGCAGCTGTGGGTCCTTCGTCCCCGAAACGGCCGATCTCCTCGATGAGAGCAGCCTCGAGCTCGGGCAGCGGCGTCCCCTCCAGCGCGCGGGCGTACGCGAAGCCCAGCGAGTTGCCGAGTGCCAGCGGGATCGCCGACGCCCCGGCGCCCGAGCTCGTCCGGTCCTCACGCACCAGGCGCCGGTACAGGCGCGAGGTCTGGCTGCCGCCGAGGATGTCCAGCGCTATCTCCACGGCGTCGAAGGCGCGGGTCCCACGGGCGGGGAGCCGCCACACGGCGTACAGCGTCGAGGCGGGGACGGGCGCAGACGTCGAGGCCCGGGGGACGCCGACGTGGGGGGCCAGCGCGACGGGAGCGGGACGCGGTGGTTCGGGGCGACGCTCGAGGTGCCCGAAGTACTTCTCCACCTTGCGGAAACCGGCACGGGGTTCGATGTCGCCGACGAGGGTGAGCACGCAGTTGTTGGGGACGTAGTAGGTACTGAAGAAGTGGTGGGCGGCCGCCAGGGACGCGGCGTCCAGGTCGTCCATCGAGCCGATCGTGGTGTGCCCGTAGGGGTGCTCGGGCGGGAAGGCGAGAGAGAGGAGATGTTCAACGAGGTCGCCGTAGGGGGCGTTGTCGTACCGTTGACGCTTCTCCTCCTTGACGACCTCACGCTGGGTGTCGAGGTTCTGTTGGGTCAGGGCCGACAGGAGGGTGCCCATGCGGTCCGCCTCCAACCACAGGGCGAGCTTGAGGGCTCCCGTCGGGACGCCCTCGAAGTAGTTCGTCCGGTCGAACCATGTGGTGGCGTTCGCGGTCGCCCCCGCAGCCTGCAGAGCGGCGAGGTGCTCTCCGCTGCCGACATGGGCGGAGCCCTGGAACATGACGTGCTCGAACAGGTGCGCGACGCCCGTCATCCCGAGGCCTTCGTCCTTGGAGCCGACGTTGTACCAGAGGTTCACCGCTACCACCGGGGCGGCGTGGTCGGGGCTGATGATGACCCGTAATCCGTTGTCGAGCACGCTGGTCTGGATCGGGTAGCCCAAGGGGCCGACTGTCTGCGCCACGCCCCCATGACACCACAAGCCCGCGCAGCCAGAAAGCCCGCCCCGGAGTCCGGGACGGGCTTTCCTTCGTAGCGGGGACAGGATTTGAACCTGTGACCTCTGGGTTATGAGCCCAGCGAGCTACCGAGCTGCTCCACCCCGCGATGCCTGAGACAGTCTAGGCCGCGATACCCGTAGCGCCAAATCGCCAGGCGCGCGAACCGGGGCCGGATCCCGCTGGCTGGGTGGAGTAGGCTTCTGGGCGCTTGCTCATGACCGCCGTCCGAGGAGGGCTGATGGCCACGGAATCACGACGGGTGCGCCAACCCCGCATCATCAGGACGTTCGCGGTGTGGACCGTGCTCGTCGCCCTCCTGGGCCTTGCCGGGTGCGCGGCTGGCCAGCCGTCGCCCCAGGCGACCTCGGTCGAGCCCCGAAGGACGCTGGTCATCGGGGCGACGGCGGAGCCCACGTCCCTGGACCCGACAGCGGACGCCGCGGCCGCCGGATCCCAGGCGATGCTCTACAACGTGTACGAGACGCTGCTCAAGACCGACGCAGAGGGTCAGCTCAAGCCGCTGCTGGCGCGGAGCTGGGAGTTGAGCGCGGACCGCACCACCTACACGTTCCACCTGAACCAGGCGGCGAAGTTCGCCGACGGAACGCCCGTCACCGCGGACGCCGTGGCCCAGAACATCGTGAGGATCAGGGACACCGGGGTCGCGGCGAAGCTCAAGAACCAGATGGCCATCGTGGCTTCCACGCGGTCGGTCGATCAGCACACCCTTGAGGTGGCGCTGACACGTCCCTCCAACACGTGGCTCTACGAGATGAGCTCCACCGCCGGCATGGTGATGAACCCGACCGGGTTCACCACGTTGGGGACGGCCACGTTCGGGTCGGGTCCCCTGCGCCTGAAGCAGTGGAACCCCGGCGAGTCGATCGTTCTGGAGAAGAACCCCGCGTACTGGGGCACCCCGGTGCGTTTCGACGAGGTCGTCTTCCGTTACTTCGCCGACCCGAACGCCATGAACGCGGCCATGCTGTCCGATCAGCTCGACATCATCTCGAACCTGCAGGCGCCGGACGCTCTGGCCCAGTTCGCCGATCCTGCGCGCTTCACGGTGCTGGAGGGGACCACGAACGGCGAGGTCGTCCTCGGTCTGAACAACACCAGCCCGGCGCTCAAGGACCCGCGGGTGCGGCAGGCGGTCTCCAAGGCCATCGACAAGCGTGCGCTCGTGGACACGGTCTGGAACGGCAAGGGGACGCTGATCGGCTCCATGGTCGTGCCGACCGACCCGTACTTCGAGGACCTGACCGGCATCAGCGCCTACGACCCGGCCGCAGCCCGGGCACTCTTGGCCGAGGCCGGCTACGGCTCCGGGTTGACCTTGCGCCTGAAGCCCGCAGCGTTGCCCTACGCGAGCAAGGCTGCCCAATTCGTCGCCAGCCAGTTGGGCGAGGTGGGTGTCACCGTCACGATCGAGGAACTCCAGTTCCCGGCGCGCTGGCTCGACACCGTCTACAACCAGGCGGACTACGACATGACGATCGTGGCCCACGTGGAGGCCCGCGACATCTCGACGTTCGCCAACCCCAACTACTACTGGCGCTACGACAACCCGGCGTTCAGCGGGCTCATCGCGTCCGCCGACGAGGCGGCGCCCGAGGAGTACGTCTCCGGCATGAAGGCCGCGGCCCGTCTCCTGGCGGAGGACGCGGCAGCGGTGTGGCTGTTCTCGCTGCCGAATCTGGTCATCACCCGGCCGGAGATCACCGGGGTGGGCGAGAACATGTCGTCGCTCAGCTTCGACGTCACCACGATCGCGACGGCCTAGCCCCTTGGGAGGCGCCCGCCCGATCGCCCGGAGGCTCGCCATTTTCGCGGTGAGCCTGCTCGGTGCGAGCGTCCTGATCTTCCTGGTCACCCAGGCCCTGCCCGGGGATGTGGCCCGGGTGCTCCTGGGAGACGGAGCCACCGAGGCCCAGCTCGCAGCCAAGCGCGCCGAGCTCGGCACTGACCGGCCCCTGGTGGTGCGCTACCTGAGCTGGGTGGGGGGCATGCTCACGGGTGATCTCGGGCGTTCCTGGCTGTCCGGCCTTTCGGTGAACACGCTGATCGCGCCCAAGGTCGCGGTCACGGCCTGGCTGGTGGCCTTCGCGCTTGCGCTCGCCATCGTGATCGCACTACCTCTCGGCATGGTGGCCGCCCTCAAGCGGCGGCAGTGGCAGGGCTTCGTGACCTCGGCCGCCGCCCAGGTCGGCATGGCGATCCCGGCGTTCTGGGCCGGCATCCTGCTGGTGCTGCTGTTCTCCGTCACCCTGCGCTGGCTTCCGGCGAACGGCTACGTGCCGCTTCGGACCGACCCGGTGC
This sequence comes from uncultured Nigerium sp., assembly GCA_964653755.1. Classification (GTDB taxonomy): domain Bacteria; phylum Actinomycetota; class Actinomycetes; order Propionibacteriales; family Propionibacteriaceae; genus Propioniciclava. Next base: position 25,443 of record CAZZGU010000005.1, read on the forward strand.
GCTGGGCCCGCCACCTCGTCCTTCCGGTGGTCGCGCTCGGCGCCATCCAGGCCGCCGTGCTGGTCCGCTATGTGCGCTCGGCGTTCATCGAGGTGCTCGGGGAGGACTACTACCGGACAGCACGCTCGATCGGGTGGACCCGAGGGCGCGCCATGGTGCGCCACGGCGTCCGCAACGCTTCCCTCTCGCTGGTCACCGTGCTGGGCCTGCAGCTCGCGTCCGTGCTGGTCGGAGCGATCGTCATCGAGCAGGTGTTCGTGCTCCCCGGCCTCGGGTCGCTCCTGCTGAGTGCTGTCGCGCAACACGACCTGGTCGTCGTGCAGGGGATCGTCATGCTGCTGGTCCTGGCGGTCCTGCTCATCAACGCGGTCGTGGACGTGAGCTATGTCTTCATCGATCCGAGGCTGCGGACGGGGACGGAGCGGTGAAGCGCCTGGAGCTCGTGGTCGGCGCGTCGCTGGTGGGGCTCGTCGTCCTGTTCGCCGTCGTGTCCCTGGTCTGGACGCCCTTCGACCCGACCCAGGTCGCCCAGGCTCCGCGCCTCCTGCCGCCTGGATGGCCGCACGTGCTCGGCACCGACGGCATGGGGATCGACACCTTCTCGCGCATCCTCGTCGGCGCGCGCTCCGCCCTCCTGGTCGGGATCGTCTCGGTGGGGATCGCCGCCGTGGTCGGGGTGCCCCTCGGCATCGTGGCCGCCCAGGCGCCACGCTGGGCGTCCGAGGCGCTCATGAGGGCCACGGACGTGGCCTACGCCTTCCCGGCGCTGCTGTTGGCGGTGCTGTTCGCGGGGGTGTTCGGGGCCTCCACGCTGACCGCGATGTCGGCGATCGGGATCGCGACGATCCCGCAGTTCACCCGCGTGACTCGTGCCGGCGCCCTCTCCGTGCTGGCCAGCGATTTCGTCCTCGCCGCGCGGGCGAGCGGCATCGGACGCCTTGCGACGGCCGTCCGGCACGTGCTGCCGAACGTCGCGCCGCTGGTCGGCGTGCAGGCGTCCGTCGCCTTCGCGATGGCGATCCTCGCCGAGGCGGCGCTGAGCTACCTGGGCCTGGCCACCCCTCCCACGGTGCCCACCTGGGGGCGCATGCTGCGTGACGCCCAGAGCTTCCTCTTCTCTGACCCCCTCCAGGCGGTCTGGCCGGGACTCGCGGTCGCCGCGGCCGTGCTCGGCTTCAACCTGTTGGGGGACGGGCTGCGCGACCTCCTCGACCCGCGGCTGGCTGAGCTGGCATGAACGCGCTCGAGGTGCGGGACCTGACGGTGGCGTTCGGCCGTCACGAGCCGGTCGTGCGGGGGATCAGCCTCGACATCGCCGCGGGCGGACGCCTCGGGGTCATCGGCGAGTCGGGGTCCGGCAAGACCGTCACTGCCCTCGCGGTGATGGGCCTGCTGCCGGACAGTGCTCGCGTGAGCGGATCGGTCCTCCTCGACGGCAGCGAAATCCTCGGGCTGGACGACCGTGCGCTGTCGGCACTGCGCGGCGACGCGATGAGCATGATCTTCCAGGAGCCCATGACGGCCCTCGATCCCACCATGACTGCGGGTCGGCAGGTGGCCGAGGTGCTCCGACTCCATCGAGGGGCGGAGTCCGGCCCCGCTCGGGAGCGCGTGCTGGCGATGCTGACCGCGGTGGGCTTCCCGGATCCGGCTCGCATCGCGGACAGCTACCCCCACCAGCTCTCCGGGGGCCAGCGCCAGCGCGTCGTGACCGCCATGGCGCTCATCAACAGTCCCGACCTCGTCATCTGCGACGAACCGACCACGGCCCTCGACGTGACCGTGCAGGCGACGGTGCTGCGGGTGCTCGATGAGGTCCTGACCGCCGAGAAGGCGGCCGCCCTGTTCATCAGCCACGACCTGGCCGTGGTCTCGCGGATCTGCTCGTCGGTCGTCGTCATGCTGGACGGGGAGATCGTCGAGGCCGGCGAGACACGCCGGGTCTTCGACCGCCCGAACCACCCGTACACGCGCGGACTCGTCGCGACCGCACGCCTCGACCTCGTGCCGCCGGGCCACCGTCTTCCGACCGTCGAGGACTTCTACAAGCGGGACGACGCCTGATGGCCCTGTACGAGGTCGACCGCCTGACCCGCGTCTACGGGCGCGGCGCTCAACGCGTCCTGGCCCTCGACGACGTGAGTCTCCGCGTCGAGCGGGGCGCACGGCTCGGGGTCGTGGGGGAGTCCGGCTCGGGGAAGTCAACGCTAGTGCGGCTGATGGCCGCGCTCGACCGGCCCACGTCCGGCACGGTCACGTTCGACGGACGCCTCGTCTCCGGTCTCCCGGAACGCCAGCTGGGGTTCCTGCGGGCCTCGGTCCAGCTGGTCTTCCAGGATCCCCGCTCGTCGCTGGACCCGCGGATGCGCGTCCGGCACATCATCACCGAGCCGCTGCGCTCGCGGCTGATCCGGCGGGAGATCGCGGAACTGGACCCCGACGAGCGGCTCCGCGACCTGATGGAGGCCGTGGACCTGCCGTACGCGATGGCGGACCGCTACCCCCACGAATTCTCGGGCGGGCAGCGCCAGCGGATAGCGATCGCGCGCGCCCTGGCGCCCCGTCCCGAGGTCCTCATCGCGGACGAGCCGGTCTCGGCCCTGGACGTCTCGGTCCGCGCCCAGGTTCTCAACCTGCTCAGCGACCTGGTCGACCGGTTCGGGCTGACCCTGGTGTTCGTTTCCCACGACCTCGGTGTCGTGCGCCACGTCTGTGGCGACGCCCTCGTGATGCAGGAGGGGCGGATCGTGGAGCAGGGGCCAACCCTGGAGATCTTCGAGACCCCGACGCAGGAGTACACGCGCCGCCTGCTGGCGAGCGTCCCGCGGTTCCGGTCGGGGTGACGGACGCGGCCCGGCGCGTCGGCGTCCAGCCTAGAATCGTGCGGGTGAAAGCGCTGTTGCTGGAGAACGTCCACCCCGAGGCCATCCGTGTCCTTGTCGAACGCGGGTTCGAGGTGCAGACCGTTCCCCGGGCGCTCGGCGAGGAGGAACTCATCGCCGCTCTGGAGGGCGTGGAGCTCCTCGGCATCCGCTCCACAACCCAGGTCACCCCGCACGTCCTCGCCAACGCCCCGCGGCTCACCGCCATTGGCGCGTTCTGCATCGGAACCAACCAGATCGCGCTGCCCGATGCCACCCAGCGCGGGGTCGCAGTCTTCAACGCCCCCTTCAGCAACACGCGCTCCGTGGTCGAACTGGTCATCGGCGAGATCATCGCGCTGGCGCGTCACCTCACCGATCACAACGGGGCCATGCACGCCGGACGTTGGGTGAAGTCGGCCAAGGGCGCCCACGAGATCCGGGGCCGCACGCTCGGGATCGTGGGCTACGGCAACATCGGGAGCCAGGTCTCTGTGGTCGCAGAGTCGCTCGGCATGCGGGTCTCCTTCTACGACGTCGTCGACAAGCTGGCGTTGGGCAACGCCAGCCGCTGCGAGACGCTGGAGGAGCTCCTCGCCGAGGCCGAGACCATCACCGTCCACGTGGACGGCCGCCCGTCCAACCGGGGGCTCTTCTCAGAGGCGGAGTTCGGCCAGATGCGGCCCAGGGCGCTGTTCCTCAACCTCTCCCGGGGCATGGTCGTCGACCAGACAGCCCTCAAGCGCCACCTCGACAGCGGACACCTCGCCGGGGCAGCGGTGGACGTGTTCGACCGGGAGCCGAAGGCCAACGGTGAGGAGTTCACCAGCCCCCTGCGCGGAACCCCCAACGTCATCCTGACCCCGCATGTCGGCGGCTCGACCGAGGAGGCGCAGAAGAGCATCGGACTGTTCGTCGCCGGGAAGCTCGCCGACTACGCCGACCACGGGGCCACGATCCTGTCGGTCAACCTGCCGCAGGTGCAGGCGACCCGCGGTCAGGGGATCCGTATCCGCCACCTGCACCGCAACGTGCCCGGCGTCCTCGCGAAGATCAACGGGCTCCTGGCCCAGCTCGGCACCAACATCGAGGGGCAGACCCTGGCGACCCGCGGTGAACTCGGCTACGTCGTCCTGGACGTCG
>CAZZGU010000006.1:0-17720 GCA_964653755.1 uncultured Nigerium sp.
CGCCTAGACCCGCACCCCGCTCCCGTTATGTGAGCTGCGCCACCACCAGAGGTTCGTCATGCGGATCATGTGTGCCATACGAAATGCCTTTCCGGAGTTTCCCTACACAATCCGGCAGCCAATTGCAAGCATTTTTTCCCGATGAAGGCCGGGGGGGGTCCGCCGGAATTTCTGCTAGGTCCGGTGGTCGAAGACCCGCTTGGCCTTGCCCTCCGACCGCTCGATGGTTTTCGGGTTGACCAGGATGCACGTCGTCTGGATCCCGAGCGCGGCCTTCAGTTCCGACTCGATGCGCCGCTCGAGCGCGATGATGTCGGCGACGTCGTCGGAGAACAGGTTCTCCGACATCTCGACCTCGACCTGCAGCGAGTCCATGGAGCCGTGTCGCTCCACGATCAGACGGTAGTGCGGTTCGACGCCCTCCACCCGCAGCAGCACCTCTTCGACCTGCTGGGGGAAGATGTTGACTCCCCGGATGATGAGCATGTCATCGCTGCGACCCATGAGGCGGTGGACGCGGCGCGACGTCCGTCCGCAGGCGCACGGCTCGGTCATCAGGTACGTGATGTCGCGCGTCCGGTAGCGAAGCACCGGCGTGCCCTCGCGGGTGAGTGTCGTCAGCACCAACTCGCCGGTCTCGCCGTCGGGCAGCGGGTCGCCCGTGTCGGAGTCGACGACCTCCGGGTAGAAGTGGTCCTCGAACAGGTGCAGCCCGTCCTGGTGGACGCACTCGGCGCCCACCCCGGGCCCGATGATCTCGGTCAGACCGTAGATGTCGTAGGCCCTGATGCCGAGTTCCACCTCGATCTGGGCGCGCATCTCGAGGCTCCACGGCTCGGCGCCGAAGAAGCCGGCCCGCAGCGGCAGCGTCCGGGGGTCGACGCCGGCGTCGCGGGCGAACTCGGCGATGTAGAGGGCGTAGCTCGGCGTGCACGTCAGGACGGTCGACCCGAAGTCCCGGATCGTGTTGAGCTGCCGGAAGGTGTTGCCCGACGACATGGGCAGCACGAGCGCGCCCAGCTTCTCGGCGCCGTAGTGGACGCCGAACCCGCCTGTGAACAGCCCGTACCCGTAGGCGTTCTGGACGATGTCCTCGACGCCCACGCCGCCCATGTCGAGCGTGCGCGCCATCACGTCGGCCCAGAGCTCGAGGTCGGCGGCGGTGTAGGCGTCCACCACCGACTTGCCGGTCGTGCCCGACGACATGTGCACCTCGACGACGTCGGCGCGATCGACCGCGAGCAGGCCGAACGGGAAGACGGTCCGCAGGTCGTGCTTGCCCGTGAAGGGCAGCTTGCCGATGTCGCCGATCCCCCGGATGTCGGACGGGGTGACACCCACCTCGTCCATCTTGCGGCGGTAGAAGGGCACGGCGTCATACAGCCGGGACACCTGGGCGACCAGTCGCTCGCCCTGCAGGCGCTCGAGCTGGTCGCGGGGCATCGTCTGGGCGGCCTCATTCCACATGCGTCACACTCCCGCGGGTTCGGCGTCCGCGCCCAGTTGCGCGGCCGCCAGTTCACGCCCGATCCGGAACCCGGTGGCGTTCACGTCGAAGGTGCCCGCAGGCACCAGGTCCTTCATGGCGTCGAGGTAGCACTGCTCCGGCAGCGGCGTCAGCAGGGACGCCGCCCCGAGCAGGGCGGTGTTCTTCACCTTGGCAGACACCCGGCCGCGCAGCGCGCGCGCCTCGAAGCGGACCACGCGCCCGAAGAGCCGGGCGATCTCGGCGTCCACCCCGTCGGGGTAGGCGTCCACCCCGGCGGGCAGCATGTCCTGCGCGATGTAGACCGCGGTCGCGTCCGGGCGGGCGTGGTCGGCCCAGCGCAGGAGTTCCATGCGCTCCAGCGCGTAGACGACGTCGGCCTCGCCGAGGCCGATGACCGGCGACGCCACGTGGTCGCCGAAGCGGACGTGGCTGAACACCGGGCCGCCGCGCTGGCTCATCCCGTGGATCTCGGACTTCTTGGCGTCCAGGCCCGCGAGCATCGCGGCCTCCGCCATGATGTCGGACGCCAGCACGATCCCCTGGCCGCCGACTCCGACCATGAGCACGTTGAACACGCGTGACTCAGGCACGGGCGCCGTCCTGGGTGAGCGGGTGGAGTTCGAGCGTGCGCCACGCCTTCTTCTCCTCGAGCTTGCCGACCTTGCGGAGGTCCTTGGCCTCGATGATGCACAACCCGATCACGACGAGCAGCCGGATGCCCTCCCGTTCGAGCATGTCGTCGACCGCCTCGCGGATGGCGTGGGGGTCGGTGCCGTCGACCGCCGCGAAGTTCTCGTCCGGGATGCCGAACGCCTTGGCGAGGTACTCGTAACTCACGACCTGGGCGTTCTCGCGGCCCATCCGCTCGCCTGACAAGGGGTTGGGTTGGGTGCCGGTCATGGCCGTGGTGCCGTTGTCGAGGACGATGTAGAGGCCCTCGCGCCCGTTCCAGCAGGCGTTGAGCAGGCCCGTGATCCCCGAGTGCGCGAACGTGGAGTCGCCGATCACCGCTGCGATCCGCGGCCGGTCCGGCGTCCCGGCGAGGACGGCGTCCATCCCGTGGGCCATCGTGATCGAGGCGCCCATGTCGACGCAGGTGTCCATGACGTTGTACGGGGGCAGGACGCCGAGCGTGTAGCACCCGATGTCGCCCGACACCACCATGCCTCGCTGCGCCAGCACGTCGAACACGTGACCGTGGGGGCAGCCGGCGCACAGTTGCGGGATCCTCGCCGGCACCTGGATCTCGCGCGCGGACGCCGCCGCCCCGGACGCCGCCGCAAGTCCCAGCGACGAGCGCAGGACCTCGGGGGAGAATTCTCCGATCGTCGGGAACACGTCCTTGCCGTGGCAGGCGATGCCCCAGGCGCGCACCTGCGTCTCGATGATGGGGTCGAGTTCCTCGACGACGTACAGCACGTCGACGGACGCGGCGAACTCCTCGATCATCCGGCGGGGCAGCGGGTGGACGATACCGAGCTTGAGCACTGAGGCGTCCGGGAGTACGTCGCGCACGTACTGATAGGGCACCCCCGAGGTGATGACGCCCACCGCGGACGACCGGCGCTCCACCCGGTTGGCCGGGTGGGTCTCCACGGCCTCGCGGAGGCGGGCCAGGCGCGCCTCGACCTCGACCCGGCGCCGGCGGGCGTTCCCGGGGATCATGACGTACTTGCCGGGGTTGCGGTCGACGCCGACCGGGTGCCGTTCAGGTACGACGTCGAGGTCGACGTCGTGGACGACGCCCTTGCTGTGGGACAGGCGGGTGGTGGTGCGCAGCAGCACCGGGGTGTCATGCAGCTCGGAGAACGCGAAGGCCGCGCGTGTGTGCTCACGGGCCTCGGCGGCGTCCGCGGGCTCGAACATGGGGACCTTGGCCGCGAGCGCGTAGTTGCGGTTGTCCTGCTCGTTCTGGGACGAGTGCATGGACGGGTCGTCCGCAGTCACGAGGACCAGCCCGGCGTTGACCCCGGTGTAAGCGGCGGTGAACAGGGGGTCGGCAGCAACGTTGACGCCGACGTGCTTCATGGAGACCAGCGCCCGACCCCCGGCGATGGACGCACCCAGACCCACCTCGAGGGCGACCTTCTCGTTGACCGACCACTCCGTGTAGACGTCCCGGAAGCGGAACAGCGCCTCCAGAATCTCGGTCGACGGCGTCCCGGGATAGCCGCAGCCCACGGCCACGCCTGCCTCCCACGCGCCGAGGGCGATCGCCTCGTTCCCGGACAACAGCTTCTTGGATGCCACCTCGGACCTACCTTCCCGCGCCCCGAGGGTAACCGGCCGACCCTCCGCGGGCCCGCGCGTCCCGCCTGTCGGAGGCAATCCCGGCGCCACGGGTGGTCATAAGGCCCGGCCGTTCGTAGGGTTCAACCAGCCCTGCCGCAAGGCACCGGGGTCGAAAGGGAGTGCCATGCCTCGCCCGAGGATCGCGTTCGCCATGGTGAACGACCAGTACCTGCACCTGCTGTTCACGCCGGAGACGATGGCCCGGCTGGAGTCCGCCGGCGACATCGTCGACAGGTCGGCCATCACCGACTTCGACGACGACTGGGCCCGCACCGTCCTCGCCCGCACCGAGGTGCTCGTCACCGGCTGGGGCAGCCCGCGCCTGACGAGGTCCGCCGTTGCGGCCGCCCCCGCGCTGAAGCTGGTGGCGCACGCCGGCGGCCCGGTCCGCCGGCTGCTGGACGCGGAGGTGTGGGAGAAGGGCGTCCGGGTGGTGAACGCCGCCGAGGCGAACGGTCGTCCGGTCGCGGCCTACACCCTCGCCTGGATCATCCTGGCCGCGAAGGGCGCCCCCAAGGCCGTCAACGAACTGCGCCACCTGCAGGGCGGCTACCGCGTCTTCCCGTCCATGGACCTGCGGGTCGGCACGGTGGGCACGGTCGTCGGCGTCGTCGGCGCCTCGCGCGTCGGCCGGCAGGTCATCGAACTGCTGAAGCTGTTCCCCTTCCAGGTGCTGGTGTCCGATCCCACGCTCACGGCCGCCGAGGCGGACGCCCTGGGCGTCGAACTCGTCAGGTTGGACGAGCTGTGCGCACGCTCCGACATCGTCACCCTCCACGCCCCCGCGCTGCCGTCCACGATCGGGATGATCAGCGACGATCAACTCGAGGCCATGCGCCCCGGTGCCACGCTGATCAACACCGCGCGCGGCGTCCTCGTGGACATGGACGCGGTGCGTGACCACGTCCGCTCGGGGCGGATCACCGCGATCCTCGACATGACCGACCCCGAACCGCTCCCCACCGGGGACGAGCTCTACGTGCTGCCGAACGCCATCGTCACCCCGCATCTCGCCGGGGCGGCGGGCAACGAACTCCGGCTGCTCGGCGAGGCCGTCGTCGCCGAGATCGAGCGGTTCGCGGCTGGTGAACCCCTGCGTTGCGAGGTGTCCTTCGCCGCCCTGGAGTCCGGCGCCTGAGTCACGCCAAGGCGCCGCGGGGTGGTGTCAGCGGGGTGGTGTCAGCGTGCCGGCGGGCCGGCGTCCGGGGTGGGGTCTTGCGCCTGCGCGTCTTCCTTGGTGTCCGGGCGTTCGGGCGCGTGGGCGGCCCGGATCTGCCTCGCCTCAGCGTGGAGTCGCTCGTCACGCCGGGCGCGGGCTCGGATCGCGCGGGTGTCGCGCGGGGGTAACTGGATCTCGACGTCGGCGTCCAGACCTGCCTGCAACTGACGGACCCGTTCGACCTCGGCGTTGAACTCGGCGCCCATGAGAAGGGCAGCGTTCATGAGCCACAGGCCGAGCAGCATGATAATGAAGGACCCGATGATCCCGTAGGTGGCGTTGAGGAGCCCGAATGCGCTCACCCAGGTGGAGAACCCGATGGCCGCGAGCACGAGGGCGCCCAGAGCGAGGATCGCGCCCATCACCGTCCAGCGCAGTCGAGGCTGCCGGACGTTCGGCGTGGCGTGGTACAGCGCGACCAGGAACGGCAGGGCGCTGGCGGCGAGGATGACCCAGCGGGTGCGCTGCCACCAGGCCAGGGTCTCGGCGCCGATGCCCACGTACGCGCCGAGCTGGAACACGAGCCCGCCCGACGTCAGGATCGTGGCCATCACCAGGACGCCGAACGCCAGGATCGCGAGGGTGACCAGCAGGTTGTACGGGATGATCTTCCACAGCGGACGGCCCTCGACCACGTCATAGACGCGGTTCATCGCGCGCCCGAACGCCGCGACGTAGCTCGACGCCGAGAACAGCGCCACGCCGAGGCTGACCAGCAGGACCCAGCCCGCGCCCGTGACCTGGGTCAGGTGACGGATCGGGTCGGCCAGGAGGTCGAGGACGACCTCGGGGGTGTGGATGCTCGCCAGGAACTGCAGGATCCACTCGACCGTGGCGTCGCCCTGGCCGAACACGGTGAGGGTCGACACGATGGCGAGCAGCGCCGGGAAGATCGAGAGGACCGAGAAGTACGTGAGGGTTCCGGCGGCGTCCACGATGTCGGCAACGCCGATCAGGGTGCGTCGGAACACGTGCCGCCACGAACGCGCGGTGAGCTCCCAGGGCCACACCGGCTTGCGCGGGTCCTCCGGCTCCGGGGCCGTGAAGGCCCGCTCGAGGGTGTGCCGTTCTTCGGGTTCCATGCGAGGCCGGTCCTTGACTCGTGGGGCTGAAGCCACCGTAGCGGGCAGCGGGGGTGCCCGCTCGGCGGGCAGTCGGCGCGGCGATCCGAGGGGCCGCTAGCCTCCCTGTGTGCTGCTCTCCGACCGCGACATCCGGGCCCGCATCGAGGCGGGCCTCGTGGTGCTGGATCCCTTCGACCCCGGGATGGTCCAGCCGTCCAGCGTGGACGTGCGCCTCGACCGCTACTTCCGACTGTTCGACAACCACAAGTACCCGGCGATCGACCCGGCCGAGGAACAACCCGACCTGACCCGGCTGGTCGAGGTGGCCGCCGACGACCCCTTCATCCTTCACCCGGGCGAGTTCGTGCTCGCCTCGACGTTGGAGACCGTCAGCCTCCCCGACGACCTGGCCGCCCGCGTGGAGGGCAAGTCGTCCCTGGGCCGGCTGGGGCTGCTCACCCATGCCACAGCAGGCTTCGTCGACCCCGGTTTCAACGGGCACGTCACGCTCGAGCTCAGCAACGTGGCCACGCTGCCGATCCGGCTGTGGCCGGGCATGAAGATCGGGCAGCTGTGCTTCTTCGAGTTGAGTTCGCCCGCCGAGCACCCCTACGGCTCCGCGAAGCGGGGTTCCCACTACCAGGGCCAGCGGGGGCCCACGGCGTCCCGGAGTTGGGAGAACTTCAGCCGAACGCGCCTGGTGGAGTGACCGGACTCCCCGGGCTCACGTGCCGAGGTGGTCGAGCCCGACGTCCAGCACCCGCGACGAGTGCGTCAGCGCACCGGAGGAGATCAGGTCGACACCTGCCTCGGCGAAAGCCACCGCGGTCTCGAGCGTGATCCGTCCGGACGCCTCGGTGATCGCCCGGCCCGCCACGAGCGCCACCGCGGCCCGCAGTTGCTCGGGCCCCATGTTGTCGAGCAGGACGGCGTCCACTCCCAGCTCCAGAACCTCGGTGAGCTGGTCGAGGTTGTCGACCTCGACCTCGACCTTCACCAGGTGCCCGGCGTTCTCGCGCGCGGCCTCGACCGCCGGTCGGACGCCACCGGCCACGGCGATGTGGTTGTCCTTGATGAGGACGGCGTCGTCGAGTCCGAAGCGGTGGTTCGCGCCACCGCCACAGCGCACGGCGTACTTCTGGAGGGCCCGCAGTCCGGGGACCGTCTTGCGCGTGTCGGCGACGCGGGCGCGGGTGTGCGCGATGGCGTCCGCGACGCGGCGGGTGGCGGTGGCGACTCCCGACAGCTGCCCGAGGAAGTTGAGCGCCACGCGCTCGCCGGTCAGGATGCCGCGCGCCGGGCCGGACGCCGTGGCGATCACACTGCCCGGCTCGACGCGGGAGCCGTCGGGGAGGTGGATCGCGACGATGATCCTCGGGTCGACGAGCTGCCAGGCGAGTTCGGCGCAGCGGAGCCCGGCGACGACCCCCGCCTCCCGAGAGACGATCGCGACGGTGGCGGTCGCGTCCGCGGGGATGATCGCGTCGGTGGTCACGTCCCCGGCTCGGCCGAGGTCCTCCATCAGGGCCTGGCGCACGACGGGCTCGATGACGAAGTCGGGCAGGTGGCGCATGAGGGTTCCTCTCCGTGGTGGTCAGGCGGCTTCAGCGCCGAGGATTTCGGCGAGGTCGACCAGCGTGTGGGCGGCGGCCGGGTCGAGACCGGCGAAGTCGGTGCGCGCATGGGCGCCTCGGGACTCCTGCCGTTGCAGGGCGCACCACGCGATCATCGTCGCCACGAGCCCCTCGTCGGTGTCGCGCCAGGGCCGCAACAGGGTGAGCGCGGCGCGCAGTCCGTTGGCGTCGCGCGCCACGCCGAGGTGGGTGGACGCGATGCGCCGGACGTCCGCCAGTTCCGTCGCCGTGAGCTGACGCCGGGGCGCAGGAACCGCGACGGGGGCCGACGGGGTGGGCGTGGGGGTCTGGACCGGCTCGACCGACGTGCGGTTCTCGGCGAGGTCGACCGACGGGCGCACCGGCGTCCCCCGGCGCAGGTCGGCCGCGACCTCGCCGGCGCACACGATGGCCTCCAGGAGGGAGTTCGAGGCGAGCCGGTTCGCGCCGTGCAGTCCCGTGGACGCCACCTCGCCCACGGCGGACAACCCGCGGACGGTGGTGCGCCCGGCCTCGTCGACCAGGACGCCGCCCATGTGGTAGTGCGCGGCCGGCCGGACCGGCAGCAGGTCGCGGACCGGGTCGAGGCCCGCGGCGTCCAGGATCTCGCTGATGGACGGAAAGCGTTCCCGGAACCGCGGCCCCGGGTCCTCGCGCGCGTCGAGAAAGACGCGGCGTCCGCCCCGGAGCGCGGCCCACTCCGCCCGCGAAACGACGTCGCGGGCGGCCAGCGGGTTCTCGATGACGCGGGCGCCCGTCTCGTCGACCAGCAGGGCTCCTTCGCCACGGACCGCCTCACTCACCAGCGGCATCGGGTCGATGCCCACGTCGAGAGCGGTCGGGTGGAACTGGACCATCTCCACATCCCGCAGCACAGCCCCGGCGCGTGCGGCGAGCGCGAGGCCAGAGCCACGGGATGTCAGCGGGTTGGTGGTGTCGGCGAACAGGCCGCCGACGCCCCCGGTGGCGAGCACGACGCGGTCGGTCGCGACGATGGTCGTCCCGCCGGGGCGATCGACCCGGACGCCGACGACCCGCCCGTCGCGGACGATCAGGTCGGTGCCGCGGGATTCGTCCCACAGGGTGACCGACGGCAGAGCACGGGCAGCGTCGACGGCGGCGCGCAGGAGCTCGGCGCCGGTCCCGTCGCCCTGGGCGTGGACGATGCGTCGGCGGGAGTGGGCGCCCTCGAGTCCCAGGAGATAGGTGCCCTCGGAGGTCCGGTCGAACCGGGTCCCCACGTCGGCCATCCGGGCGATGGCGTCAGCCGCTGCACCGGTGATGCGGCGCACGGCGTCCGGCTCGCACAGGCCGGCGCCCGCGGCGAGGGTGTCAGCGGCGTGCAGATCGGGGGAGTCGTCGGGGCCGACGGCGGCGGCGACGCCGCCCTGGGCCCAGCCGGTGGAGGTGCCGGTACTCACCGGCCCGCCCGACAGGACCAGGCATTTCACGGGCGCGAGTTCGACGGCGGTCATGAGGCCGGCGAGTCCGGCCCCCACGATCACGGGACCGTCGAAGTGGACGACGGGGGCGGTTCTGGTCATGGTGTCCTCGCTCGGGTCAGCCGAGGGCGAGCATCCGGTCGACCGCCGCGCGGGCACGCACGGCGACGTCCGGGTCGATCTCGACGGGGTGGGTGAGTGTCTCGAGGCTGCGCCGGAGGGCGGCCAGCGTGTTGCGCTTCATGTGCGGGCAGAGGTTGCAGGGGCGCACGAACTCGATGTCGCGGTTCTCTGCGGCGAGGTTGTCGCTCATGGAGCACTCGGTGATGAGGGCGACGCGCGCGGGCCGGTGGCTGGTGACGTAGTCCTGCATCTGGGCGGTCGAGCCGGCGAAGTCGGCCGCGTCCACGACGGGCTCGGGGCACTCGGGGTGGGCCAGGACGACGACCCCGGGGTGGTCCGCGCGGATCTGGCGGATGTCGTCCGGAGTGAACCGCTCGTGCACCTCGCAGGCGCCCGGGTGGGTGATGACGCGGACGCCGACCTGACGGGCGATGTTCCTCGCGAGGTACTGGTCGGGGATCATGATCACCTCGTCCACGCCGAGGCTCTCGATGACGCGGACCGCGTTGCCGGACGTGCAGCAGATGTCGGACTCGGCCTTCACCGCGGCCGACGTGTTGACGTAGGTCACCACCGGGACGCCGGGGTGCGCGGCGCGCAGGGCGCGGATGTCGGCGGGCGTGATCGATTCGGCCAGCGAGCAGCCCGAGCGAAGGTCAGGGATGAGGACGGTCTTGCCCGGGTTCAGGAGCTTGGCGGTCTCGGCCATGAAGTGGACGCCGGCGAGCACGATCACGTCCGCCTCGACCTTCGTGGCCTCGCGGGCGAGGGCAAGGGAGTCCCCGACGATGTCGGCGACGCCGTGATAGACGGCGGGCGTCATGTAGTTGTGGGCCAGGATCACCGCGTTGCGTTCGTCCTTGAGGCGCCAGATCGCTGCGATGTCGTCGGTCAGAGTCGCCCACTCGACCGACGGGATGACGCGGTCGACCCGGCGGTACAGCCGGTCGAGGTCGAGGACGGTTCGCATGGGGACCTCCCGGGGATTTGCTGAAGTTGAGCAAAAGTAATGCTACCACTGAGCATAAGCGGCTGGCAACACGCCGAGGGCCTGCCTTCCGTGCGCCGAGGGCCTGCCTTCCGTGCGTCGAGGGCCTGCCTTGCGTCCGTCGAGGGCCTGCCTTCCGTGCGCCGAGGGCCCGCCTTCCGTCCGCCGAGGGCCCGCCTTCCGTGCGCCGAGGGCCTGCCTTCAGTTTCGGCCCGTCAACTCACGCACCCGGAACTCCACGATCCGGCGGATGAGGTCGACGGGCACAGGCTCGGACAAGGGGAACTGAGCGGACCCCTTCCCTCGCTTGTATCTGGCCAGATCGTCAGAGAAGGCCTCCATCCCCGACGGTGTCGGGTACAGCCCGACGTGATGTGCGTATCCAGCGAAGTGAACGAGGTGGCTGCCAGCAAGGTCGAAGGTGGGGATGGCGTAGCTGATTGTCTCGACGGCGTCCGGCACGACCTCCCGGATGAGGGCGCGGATCTCCTCCAGGGCGCCGCGGGTGGCCGGCGGGAACTGCGCGATGTAGTCATCGATGTTGTGAGCGGTTGGGCGGGCCATGTCAGCCAGTGTCGCAGGTGGGGTCTGGAGGTGCGATGGGGGCTCCGGTGGTGGGGGCTGCACGGAACGCAGGCCCTCGCCGGACGGAAGGCAGGCCCTCGGCGGACGGAAGGCAGGCCCTCGGCGCACGCAAGGCAGGCCCTCGGCGCACGGAAGGCAGGCCCTCGGCGAAAGGGCGGGTCAGCGGGCGCGCGTGGTGGGGAGTTTGGTGCCCGCGACGGTCCGCTGCAGCAGGACGTCGCGACGGAAGCGGAACAGGCGCGCCGGCCGTCCGCCCGTGCTCGTCACCTCACCGGTCTCCTCGACGAGCTCCTGCTGCGCGACGAGGCGCCGAAAGTTCTGGGTGTGGACCGTCCGGCCCGCGAGCGCCTCGACGCAGGCCTGGAGTTGGCCGAGCGTGAAGGTGTCCGGCATGAGCTCGAACACAACGGGCCGGTACTGGATCTTGGCCCGCAGCCGCGCCACCCCGGTGGCAACGATGCGGCGGTGGTGGCTCTCCAACGGCTTCCCCGGAACGAGGAGGTCCTCGCGGCGCCCGGCGTCCGGTGACTCGGGCACCAGCCCCGCCTCGTAGAGCAGTTCGTAGCGCTGCAGGACGAGGTCGGGCTCCCAGGGTCGCCCGTGCAGTCCGAACAGGGACGCCGCGCGCGCGGCCCGGGTGGCGTCCCCGGCTACCCAGGACGCGAGCCGGGGGGCGACGACGGAAGACACGAGGTCGTCGCCCCGGGTGTCCTCCCAGGGAAACAGGTCGTACCAGCGCACCCAGCCGTCGCGCCGGTCAGCCCCCGAGGTCAGGCCCAGGTAGGAGACCGAGAGGTGGCGCCGGCGTCCCCAGGCGTCCTGGCCGGCGAACGTGTAGAGCTGCTCGAGGTAGCCCAGTTCGCGCCCGGTCTGTTCCTCGACCCACGCCCGGACCGCCACCTGCAGCGACCGGTGGCCCTGCAGCAGAGGTCCGGACGGCAGGCGTGGCGCCCCCTGCACGGTCAGGACGCACGGCTCGCCCTCGATGAGGGCGACCATGACCGCGACCACGTCGGCCGAGATCGGCTGGGCTTCCGCTGCGGCGGGTGTCGAGGGCACGGGGTCAGTCTGCCGCCTCCAGGAGCAGCTCGGCGAGTGCGTGCTCGCCGACGGCCCGGAGGGCCGGCTCGTCATCGCTCTGCGAGGCGAACACCAGGCCCAGGTGGAGCGCCCAGGCGCGGGCCCGCGCCCACACGGCACGGTCGTAGAGGCCGCCCGCGTCGATGTGCGCGACGAACGCTCGCCGCCCCTCGGCGTCGAAGGTGAGCCAGGCGGTGGCCAGGTCGCAGGCGGGGTCGCCCACGGTGACGTCTCCCCAGTCGAGGACGCCGCGCAGCCCGCCCCGGTCATCGAGGAGCAGGTTGCGCGGGTGCAGGTCGCCGTGGACCCAGAGGTCCGGGAGGTCCCATTCGGGGGCGGTGCTCCAGGCCGTCCAGCGGGCGAGCAGCGCGTCGGCGTCCGGGCGGTCGGCGATCAGGGCGCGGGCGCGCTGGTCCAGCCGTTCCTGGTCGAGCGAGAGGCCACGGTAGGGGTTGGCGGGCGCGTCATGCGGGGCGGGGGCGTGCAGGGTGAGCAGGAAGTCGGCGAGGGCTTCGGCCGCGGCGCGGCGGCCGGCGACCGGGACGTCGGCCGCGCAGCGCCCCGGGATCCAGCCGACGACGCTCCACGCCCACGGGAAGGCCTCGCTGGGGTGGCCGGAGAACACCGGCACCGGGACGTCGGCGCTGACGTGGGCCGCCAGGGTCGGCAGCCAGCGGATCTCGTTCTCGATCATGGCCGCTGCGGCGGCGCGGCGGGGCAGTCGGACGAGCAGCGAGTCGCCGAGCCGGAACAGCTCGTTGTCCCAGCCGGAGCCGAGGTAGCGGACGGGTAGGTCGGCCATCATCGGAGCCTGGTCGGCGAGGAGGCCCCGGACGAGATCCGGGGTGATGTTCAATTCAGCTGCTGGCTTAGGTGTCACCCGACCATTCCACCCCCAACCGCGCCGGACCGCACAGCCGCGCCGCCGGTTTCCTCCGGTTGCCCTGTGTCGAACGCCTCGTGCCGGCCGCCGTGTCAGCGGACCCTGCAAGAATCGACGCGTGCTGGCTCCTGATTCTGTCCCTGTCCCCGGCCCCGACCGGGTGATCCTCGGTGACAACCTGGCAGTCCTCCCCGGCCTGCCCGACGCCACGTTTCAGCTCGTGTACATCGACCCGCCCTTCAACACCGGACGCCGGCGCACGCGCCGGACGCTGCGCACGACCCGCGACGAGGCGGGGGACCGCACGGGGTTCGCCGGCCAGCGCTACGCGACCGAGGTCACGGCCGAACGGGCCTACGCGGACGCCTTCGCCGACTACCCCGCGTTCCTCGAGCCGCGCCTGCGCGAGGCCCGGCGGCTGCTGACGGCGTCCGGCACGCTGTACCTCCACGTCGACCCGCGGGAGGCGCACTACTGCAAGGTCCTCCTCGACGAGATCTTCGGCCGGGATGCGTTCCTCAACGAGATCATCTGGGCCTACGACTTCGGCGGACGCGCCCGCGACCGGTGGCCCGCCAAGCACGACACGATCCTCGTGTACGTGCGCACGCCGGGTGCCCACTTCTTCGATGCGGACGCGGTCGAGCGCATCCCCTACATGGCGCCCGGCCTCGTCGGCCCCGAGAAGGCGGCCCGCGGCAAGCTGCCCACCGACGTCTGGTGGCAGTCGATCGTCGGTACGAACAGCCGCGAGAAGACCGGCTACCCGACGCAGAAGCCGGAGGCCCTGCTGCGGCGCGCGATGTCGGCGTCCAGCCGCCCCGGCGACTGGGTGCTCGACTTCTTCGCCGGCTCCGGCACGACGGGAGCCGTGGCGCGGGCGTCCGGACGCCGTTTCGTGCTCGTCGACGACAACCCCGAGGCAATCGAGATCATGCGCGACCGGCTCGGGACCGATGGCGTAGCGTACGAAACGGCCGGGGCGCTGGGCCCTGGCGTCCGCCGGCCCTGACGCGAGGGGGAGGACGTGACGGACATCCTGGCGGCGACCGTGCCCATCTTCATGGTGGTCGGGCTGGGGTATGCGGTCACGCGGGGCGGGCTGTTCAAGCGCGAGGACATGTCGATCCTGTCGACCTACGTCGTCAAGCTCGCCCTGCCGATGCTGATCTTCCTGAACGTGTTCGGCCGGAGCGCCGAGGAGATCTTCAACGCCACCTACCTGCTCACGTACGCGCTCACCGCGGTGGCCATGATGGGCGCTGCCTTCGCCTACGCCCGGGTCATGGGTCGGACGGCGCTGCGCGCGGCCTTCATGGGCATGGGGATGAGCGGCACGAACAACGGTTTCGTGGGGTTCCCGATCTTCCTGATCATCCTGCCCGAGGTGGCCGGCGCTGCCGTCGGCATGGACATGCTGGTGGACAACATCGTCATCATTCCGCTGACGCTGCTCCTCGCAGAGCAGGCGGTCCACGCCGCGGGGAGCGCGTGGCGACGCGTCGTCACCACCGTCGTCGGCGTCGTCACCCATCCGATGGTGGTGGCGATCATCCTGGCACTGATCCTGAACGCCGTCGGGTTCGCGTTGCCGGCCATCATCGAACGAGGCGTCACCCTCATGGCCCAGACGTCGTCGGGCGTCGCCCTGTTCGCGGTGGGCGGCATGCTGGTGGGCCTGGAGATCCGCGGCATGGTCTCCGACATCGCGTTCTCGGTGTTCGGCAAGCTCGTGTTGAGCCCCGTCGCGGCGTTCGGCGTCCTGGCCGCCCTCGTTGCGGTGGGTTTCCCCGCCCTCTCGAACGACTTGCGCGCGGCGGCCATCCTCACGACCGCGCTGCCCACGTTCTCAGTCCTGCCCGCCATGGCCGAGAAGTACGGTGAGCAGGACCTCGGCGCGGCCTCGATGATGCTGTCGGTCGTCCTGTCGTTCTTCACGCTCACCGCGTGGATGTGGTACCTCACGACCCTCGGGTGGCTGTGACCCGGACGGGGCTGCCCTCCGCCGGGCGGATGTGGCAGCCTAACCGCGTGCCCGTTGTGTTCGCCGGTCTGGCCACCCTCGACGTCGTTCAGCGGGTGGACCATCTGCCTGCGGCGAACGAGAAGGTCACCTCGGTGGCCGAGTCGATCGCCTCCGGTGGGCCCGCCGCGAATGCCGCGAAGACGTTCGCCGTCCTCGGCGGTCGCGCGCGCCTGATCACCGCGCTGGGGGCCGGCCCGCTGGCGTCCGTGGTCAGGTCCGATCTCGAGGCGTTCGGCGTCGAGGTCATCGACGTCGCCCCCGAAACCTTCCGCGACCCGCCGGTCGCCTCCATCACGGTGCTCCAGGCGACGGGCGAACGGGCCGTGGTCGCGCCGCAGCCGGGTCCGCTGGGCGCGCTGGGGGAGGTGGCGCGCTGGCTGGACGACGCCGAGTGCCTGCTCGTCGACGGACACCACGCCCCCCTTGCGCTCGCCGCGGCGCGCGCCGCTCGTGACCGGGGCATCGAGGTCGTGGTGGACGCCGGCCGCGCCAAGCCGGTCTTCGCCGAACTCCTGCCGCTCTGTCGGACCGTGATCTGTTCGGCCGACTTCCGGTGGGGCGGCGCCGATGACGTCGCCGGGACCGCCCGGGTCCTGCTGGGGCTCGGCCTGCACCGGGTGGCGTTCACTGCGGGTGCCGGGCCCATTGTCTGGTGGTCCGTGAACCCCAACGGCGGGGAGTCGCGCCACGGTGAGGTCGCGCCCACCACCGTCCGGGCCGTCGACACCCTCGGGGCCGGCGACGTCCTGCACGGCGCCTACTGCCATGCGCGCACCCGCCGCCGCGCCTCCTTCGCCGACCACCTGGACGCCGCCGCGGACCTCGCCAGCCGCCGGACGGCCCACGTCGGGCTCAATGCGTGGCTGGCCGCAGAGCGCACCAGCGTGGCCGGACGCGCCCGCTGGGTGGACTGAGGGGACGGGCATGGGTGTGATCGCGGAGGCCCTCGGAGGCCAGAAGGTGTTCGTCGAGTTCCCGGCGACGGGAGTGCGGGAGTGGATCGCGGCCGCTGAGGTCCTCGTCCAGGAGGGGTTGACCGCCTGGGCGCTGCCCGTCGGCATGCTCGGTGACCTGCCCGACGCCGTCGCCATCTTCGGTCACCGCGCCCGAGTCGGAGTCTGGGGCGTGCTGACTCCGGCGGACGCCGCGCGTGCCGCCGCAGGGGGGGCCCACTTCATCACCTCGCCGATCGCGTCGGCCGATCTGGTCGCGGCCGCCGGGGGGACGCCGTGCCTGCTCGGAGCGCTCACCCCGGGCGAGGTCGCGGCCGCCCTCGACAGCGGCGCCACGGCAGTCCAGGTCGTTCCCGCGGACGTCATGGCCATGCACTACTCCCGAACGCTGCCCGCCCTGTTCCCCGGAGTGGAACTCGTGGCGACCGGGCGGTTCGAGCGGTTCCAGTGCGAGATGTGGCTGCAGGCCGGTGCGGCGGCGATCGGCCTGTCCGGAATGGTGGTCAAGCCCGAGGGGGGCGGCCCGGGTGCCGCCGAAAACGACCTGGATGCCGTGCGGCGCGCCACCCAGACGTACCGTCAGCTCGAGGCCACACGTGGCAACTGAGGGAACACTGGTTGTTCCCTGAGAGATTCTTAGGTAGATTGAACGTGTTGTTCAGGAACTACCTCGGAGTCGCTCATGTACCAGCCCCGTCGCATCGCGGAGATCGCCGCTGTTGAGGCCTCGCTCGAAGTTGACGGCGCCGTCGCCGCAGCGCTTCGCTCGGGCCCGCGCCGCATCCAGCGCAGCGCCTTCGACGCCGTCCTCGAACGCGTAGCCCCCGTCACCGTCTCCGTTGCGCTCCTCGCGACGGCTGGCGCCCTGGTCCTGAGCCCTCGCGGCGTCCTGACCCCGCAGGCCAACGCCGCGGTCAACGACACCGTCGCCTCGGCGAGCGAGTTCGCCGCCACCGACGCCGAGTCGGACGGGGCCGAGGCCGCGCCCACCGTCGCCCCGGTGGCGAGCTGGGCGACCGCCTTCGGCGCCGTCACCGGGACCCAGTACGCGCAGGCTGCCACCGGGATCCGTGCCCAGGCGAGCACCGAGGCCGAGAAGCTCGGCGAGCTCAAGGCCGGTGACAAGATCCAGGTCACCGATCGCACCGTCGGCGACTTCCGCGAGGTCGTCTTCGAGAAGAAGGTCGGCTACGTGTTGGCGGGCAAGCTCGGCAAGTCGGCGCCCAGCGCGAACAAGTACACGGGCAGCACCACCTACTCCGGCAAGAGCGTGCTCGGCCTGCGTCCGTCCGCGATGGTCGTCTACAACGCGGTCATGGCGAAGTGGAACGTGCCCAGCGTCGGCGGCTACCGCGCCAGCAGCCTCTCGAACCACCAGCTCGGCCTCGCCATCGACTTCATGGTCGACCGCGCGATGGGCGACGCCATCGCAGCCTTCCTGGTCGCGAACGCGGGCACCTTCAACATCGACCACATCATCTGGCGGCAGCGCATCTGGACGCCGGCCAACCCGACGTGGCGCGGCATGGCCGATCGCGGCAGCATCACGGCCAACCACTACGACCACGTGCACGTCTCGCTCAAGAGCTGACCCAGGCCCATCCCCTCGCGGACGCCCCGGCCCCCCGCCCGGGGCGTCCGCCCTTTAAGCGTCGAGACCGCACGGTTCTCGAACCACGTCCCGGGTCTCGACGGGGACGCGGATTCCGCCGATGCGCCCCGGCGTCGGAGGCGGACGTCCTAGGCTGACGGCATGACTGACGTGACCACCACCAACGCCTGGCGGAAGCTCTCGGAGCTCCACGCATCCCTCGAGCCCGACCTCCGCGCCTGGTTCGCCGCCGATCCGAACCGCGCGGCGACGTTCACCCGCACCGCCGCGGACCTGCACGTCGACCTCTCCAAGAACCTCGTCACCAACGAGGTCCTGGCAGCCCTGGTCGAACTCGCCGACGAGGTCGGG
>CAZZGU010000006.1:17730-19844 GCA_964653755.1 uncultured Nigerium sp.
CTCGCCGAGCGCCGCGACGCGATGCTCTCCGGCGAGCGCATCAACATCACCGAGAACCGCGCAGTCCTCCACACCGCCCTGCGCCGTCCCAAGACCGACGAGTTGGTCGTCGACGGCCAGGACGTCGTCGCCGACGTCCACGAGGTCCTGGACCGCATCTACGCCTTCGCCAACCAGGTTCGCTCGGGCGCCTGGAAGGGCGTCACCGGCAAGCCCATCACGACGATCGTCAACATCGGGATCGGCGGCTCCGACCTGGGGCCGGTCATGGTCTACGAAGCCCTCAAGCCCTACGTCGCCGACGGGCTCGAGTGCCGCTTCATCTCCAACATCGACCCCACCGACGTGGCCGAGAAGACCCGCGGCGTCGACCCCGAAACGGCCCTGTTCATCGTGGCGTCCAAGACCTTCACCACCCTGGAAACCCTGACCAACGCGCGCATGGCACGTGCGTGGCTGTGGGAGGCCCTCGAGGCCGCCGGTGCGATCGACGGCTCGGAGCAGTCGAAGACGGACGCCGTCGCCAAGCACTTCGTCGCCGTCTCCACCGCGCTCGACAAGGTCGCGGCGTTCGGCATCGATCCGGCCAACGCCTTCGGCTTCTGGGACTGGGTCGGCGGCCGCTACTCGGTCGACTCGGCGGTCGGCACCTCCGTGGCCGTCGCGATCGGCCCGGAGAACTTCGCCGACTTCCTCGCTGGCTTCAACGCGATGGACACCCACTTCGCCGAGACCCCGTGGGCCGAGAACGTCCCCGCGCTCATGGGCCTGCTCAACGTCTGGTACGTGAACTTCTTCAAGGCCTCCAGCCACGCCGTGCTGCCCTACGCGCAGTACCTGCACCGGTTCGCGGCCTACCTGCAGCAGCTCACCATGGAGTCCAACGGCAAGGGCGTCAAGGCCGACGGCACGCCCGTCGACACCGAGACCGGCGAGGTCTTCTGGGGCGAGCCCGGCACGAACGGCCAGCATGCCTTCTACCAGCTCATCCACCAGGGCACCCAGCTCATCCCGTGCGACTTCATCGCGGTCGCGACTCCCGCGCATCCCATCCAGGACGGCGCCGCCGACGTCCACGAGCTGTTCCTGGCGAACTTCTTCGCGCAGTCCAAGGCGCTTGCGTTCGGGAAGACCGCCGACGAGGTGCGTGCCGAGGGCACCGCAGAGGCGATCGTCCCTCACCGCGTCTTCAAGGGGAACCGTCCCAGCACGTCCATCATGGCGGCGAAGCTCACGCCGTCCGTGGTGGGTCAACTCATCGCCCTCTACGAACACATCACGTTCACGCAGGGCATCGTCTGGGGCATCAACTCCTTCGACCAGTGGGGCGTCGAGCTCGGCAAGCAACTCGCCATGCAGATCGCGCCGGCCATCAGCGCCGACGACGACGCGCTGGCCGCCCAGGACTCCTCGACCCAGGAGCTCATCCGGTTCTACCGGGCCAACCGCGCCTGACCATCGCGTGACGCGCCCCGGCCCAGGACGCCGCGCGCTCCGCCTTCTCGCGGTGCTGCTCGGTTTGTTCGTCCTGCTGGTCGGGGCGCTCGCCGTCCTCACCCGGGTGGCAGCGCACGGGCGCGTCTTGACCGCTGCCCAGGCCCCCGCCCGGGACGTTGCGGTGATCCTCGGCGCGCAGGTCTACCCGGACGGCCGCCCCTCGCGCTACCTGCGTGCCCGGCTCGACCTGGGCGTCCGCCTGTTCCGGGAGGGCAAGGCCAGGCTGCTGGTGGTGAGCGGCGACAACAGTCCCGAGCACAACAACGAGACCACGGCCATGCGACGCTACCTCGAGGCGCGCGGCGTCCCGTCCGACCGCATCATCGAGGACACCCGCGGCGTCGACACCTACGCCACCTGCGTCCGGCTGGCGCGCGAGTTCGGCGTCCGCGAGGCCCTGCTGGTCAGCCAGCGCTACCACCTGACGCGGGCTGTGGCCACCTGTCGGGCCATCGGCCTGGACGCCGTGGGCGTCGGTGACGTCGGTTTCGTCGATGGCGTCGCGAGATGCTTTTTTAGCCACGAAAAACACGAAAAGGCACGAAAAGGTTTGTTGACAGGATTACAGGATTGACAAGATATCTGATCTTCTCTGTGTCTCTGTGCCTCTGTGTGAG
>CAZZGU010000006.1:19854-28503 GCA_964653755.1 uncultured Nigerium sp.
GGTGACGTCTCGGTGAAGGGGCCGTCGCGGCGCTGGGACTACTTCGCCCTCCGCGAACTGGGGGCCAACGTCAAGCTGGCGCTCGACCTCATCCTGCGCCGCGAGGTGTGAGCGGATCCCACGGAGGCGTGAACACCGCCGGTACTTGGGGCTCGCGGGTAAACACCGCCGGTACTTCGGGCTCGCGCGTAAACACCGCCGGTACTTCGGGCCGGGGCGTGAACACCGCCGGTACTGTCATCGACCGCTGGTATGGCGGCGGTGGATGTCAGTACCGGCGGTGTTTACGGCGTGCGAGCCTGTTACCACGACCCGAGCCTGTCACCGCGACCCAACCTGCACCGCGGTCTGGCGGACGCGGAGGGATCCCGCGGCTTCCTCCTCGCTCCCGCGGCGGGCAAGGACGCATGCGCTGGTTGGATGCGTGGCACGCGTCTCGCCCGGCGCCGGCGCGCGTCGTCGGGGAGCAGGTCGACGATCCGTCTCGCTGGGCGTTGTCCTCGCCCGGCGCAGCCGCCTCCAGTCGGCGCATCTGATCCTCAGTGCCTGCCGGAAACGCCGGGCCTGGGATTCCTCAGACACCACGAAAACACCGCCGGTACTTCCTCCCGACACGTGAACACCGCCGGTACTGACATCCACCGCCGCTATACCGGCGGTCGATGTCAGTACCGGCGGTGTTTACGGCGACCCAGCCCGTCCGCGCCCAGCCCGTCCGCGCCCAGCCCGTCCGGCGACCCAGCCCGTCCACCGCGCCCCACCCGCTCAAGGGCGTCCCGGCGGCAGGGGAGCCCGTGCCCCCGTGGAAGAATGACCGCCATGCTCTCTCTGCTCTCCGCCCTGACAGCGCGCTTCGAGGCCGTGGCCGGCATCGACCCCGAGATGCGCCCGGCCACCAGGCCCCAGTTCGGCCACTTCCAGTCGAACGTGGCTCTGCGCCTGGCCAAGAGCGAGGGGCGTCCGCCCCGGGACGTCGCGGCGGACCTCGTCGCACGGATCGACCTCGCCGACCTGTGCGAGCCCCTGGAGATCGCGGGGCCGGGCTTCATCAACGTGCGGGTGCGGTCCGACGTGCTGGCCCATGTCGTGAGCGAACTGCTCGGCGACGCCCACGTCGGGATCGATCAGGCTGACCGCGAGCAGACCGTCGTCATCGACTACTCGGCGCCGAACGTCGCCAAGCCCATGCACGTCGGTCACCTGCGCTCGACGATCATCGGCGACTGTTTCCACCGGGTGCTGCGGGCGCAGGGCCATACCGTCGTCGCCCAGAACCACATCGGCGACTGGGGCACCCAATTCGGCATGCTCGTCGAGCAGATCCTCCACGAGGGGGTGGACGCCGCCACGCTCGACCTGGACGCCACGGTCGCGCTGTACCAGCGCGCCCAGATCCACTTCAGGACCGACGAGTCCTTCGCGGACGCCGCCCGGCGCCGCGTCGTCGCCCTCCAGGCCGGGGACCCGACGACGCGGGCGATCTGGCAGGCGCTCATCGACGTCTCGACGGTGGCTTTCAACGAGGCCTACCAGCGCCTCGGCGTCCTGCTCACCGACGATGACCTGGCCGGTGAGTCCACGTACAACGACGACCTGCCCGTGGTCGCCGCTGACCTCGCCGACCGCGGCATCGCCACGATCGACAACGGGGCGCTGTGCGTGTTCGTCCCCGGGTATGAGGCGCCGATGATCGTCCGCAAGTCGGACGGGGGCTTCGGCTACGCGTGCACCGACCTCGCCGCGATCCGGCGGCGCGTGACGCGGATGGGCGCCGACCGGATCATCTACGTCGTGGGCACCCCGCAGACGTTCCACTTCGAGCAGGTGTTCGCGGTGGCCCGTCGGGCTGGCTACCTGCCCGACGCCGTGCGAGCCGAGCACGTGGGGTTCGGGTCGGTGCTCGGAGCCGACGGCAAGATGTTGCGGACGCGGGCCGGCGGCACGGTCACCCTGCAGTCACTGCTCGACGACGCGGAGGAGGTCGCGGTGCGCCCCATCGCCCTGGCCGCCGTCAAGTACGCGGACCTCTCGAACTCGCTGCACAAGGACTACGTCTTCGACCTCGAGCGCATGACCGCGACGACCGGGGACACCGGGCCGTACCTCCAGTACGCGCACGCGCGCGCGACGCAGATCCTGCGCCGGGCCGAGGCCGAGGGCATCAGCGTCGACGGCGTGACCGTCCTCGCCGAACCGGCCGAGCAGACGCTCGCGTTGCAGCTCTCCCGGTTCGGAGAGACGGTGGCCGACGTGGCCGAGAACCTCCAGCCGCACAAGCTGTGCACCTACCTGTTCGAGCTGGCGACCGCGATGAGCACCTTCTACGAGCAGTGCCCGGTGCTGCGAAGCGAGGGCGAGGTGCGGGCGTCCCGACTCGCGCTCTGTCTGGCCGTCCAGCGGGTGCTCGCCCGCGGGCTCGACCTGCTCGGCATCGAGGCGCCCGAGCAGATGTAGGGGGCTCGACCCCCTACAGGGGCTCAGACCCCCTCCAGGGGCTCAGGCCCCCTTCAGGGGGTCCGGGTTCCTGCGCTGTTCGGTCGCCAGCCACGCGGCGCCGACAATGCCGGCGGCGTTGCGGAGCTTCGCCGGGATGATCGGGGTCTTCAGCTTCAGCTGGGGCAGGAACTTGTCCGAGTTCTTGCTGATTCCGCCGCCCACCACGAAGAGGTCGGGCCAGAACAGGAACTCGACCGTCTCGTAGTAGCGCTGCAGCCGCGGCACGTACTCGTCGAAGGAAAGGCCCAGCCGTTCACGCACGGACGCCGCGGCCTCGGTCTCGGCGTCGTGACCGTCGATCTCGAGGTGGCCGAGCTCGGAGTTCGGCACGAGCACGCCCCGATGGATCATCGCCGAGCCGATGCCGGTGCCCAGCGTCGTCACGATGACGAGGCCCGGGTGGCCCTTGGCCGCGCCGTACTGCACCTCGGCCACGCCGGCGGCGTCCGCATCGTTGACGAGGAAGACGTCGCGGCCCAGCGCGTCCTCGAAGATCTTCTCGGCGGGGGCGTCGATCCAGGACTTGTCGATGTTCGCGGCGGTGCGGGTCTGCCCGTGGGTGACGACGGCGGGGATGGTGATGCCGATCGGCGCGTCGCCCAGATCGTCGGCGAAGTGCTTGACGATCTCGGCCACGACCTTCGCCACGTTGGCGGGGGTCGACTCGGCAGGGGTGGGGATGCGGAGGCGATCCGTGGCGAAATCGCCCTTCTTGAGGTCGACCATGGCTCCCTTGATGCCGGAGCCTCCGATGTCGATGCCGAGCACGTGGCGCTGCTTCATGGGGGTCACCCTAGCGCCTGTCACCCCTCGTCGGGGACGGGGTGGCGGGGAATCTGGGCGTCGTGTGGAGGGGGTTGCCAGTGGGTCTGCGGAGGGGGTTGCCAAGGGTGTTGGGGCGGCGTCTGCCAAGGGTATTGAGGAGGGATCTGCCAGGCGGGCGGGGGAGGGGTCTGCGGGCCGGTGAGAAGCTCGTCCATCCGGGACGCCCGCGCGCGTGCCATCTCGTCGAACACGAACGCGCGCGCCTCGTCCGCGTCCATGTGGATGATGCGGTCGGCCTGCAGCGGATTCGTCGTGTGGAGCCCCACGTCGGCAACCCGCAGCCGTCGCGCGATCGGGCCCTGGTGCGCCCGCACCGACTGCAGACGGGCGTGCGGGACGACCAGCGTGCGCCGTGTGAGGAAACCCTGGCGAGCCACGACGACCCGGTCGTCGTGGGCGTGGCCGAGCCACGAGTAGGCGAAGGGGTCCAGGCGGCGGGCCCGGGCAGGCGGACCGGTGAACTCCAGTCCGTCGAGCGAGAGCCCCGGCCAGATCGCGCCCAGCGCCGTCCGGACCTGCGCGTCCGTGCCGACGGGCAGGAACAGGGTCGCAGTGGTCGCCTCGCCCTCCTCGACGTCACCCCACCCCAGGATCGAGACGTCGACGCGTGACCTGCCCAGCCAGCGCCAGGTGAACGGCTGCGAGATCTGGATGGCCTGGACGCGGTGCGCCGGCAGCGTCTGGCTCTTGAGCGTGGTGAGGCCGCGCGTGATGCGCAGCCCGGACGCCGTGCGCGCGAGCGTGTAGTTGAACTGGCCCACCACGCGATTGCCGAGGAAACCGATCATCGCCACCGCCAGCGGCACCAGCGCGCCTCCCAGCGAGGCCAGCCCGATCGCGCTGCCGAGGGCGGCCGTGACGATCACAGGGGCGACGATGAGGGCGGTGAGCATCGCCAGCATCTCCATGGAAAGCAGCGCGCCCACGATGAGGTCGCCCGGGGTCAGCCGGATGAGAATCTGGTCGGTCGGGGCGAGGTCGTCCCAGGCGCGGGCGCCGCCGCTGCTGGGCGCCTCGTGCCGGGGGCCGTGAGCTCGCGCCATCAGGTGGTCGCGCAGTTCGGTGGCGCGGCGCCGGGTGAGGAAGGACAACCGTGTGGAGGAGTCGCCGCCACCGACGTCGATGACGAGCTCCGCCAGGCCGACGATGCGGGCCGCGAAGGGCTGGTTGACGTCGACCGACTGGATCCGGCCGAAAGCGATGCGCTTGCTCTCCCGGAAGGCGCCGGTGTTCTCGATGCGGAGTTCCCGGTCGTCGATCACGAATCGCGTCGTCCACCAGCTCCAGTACCCGAAGCCGACCGCGACCAGCAGGGCCGCGAGCAACACCAGGAACCCCCAGGGCATCTCGCGGAGGTCGAAATCGCGGAACTCCGCGAGCCCGCCACCTCCGGGGAGGAACTCCTGGAGCACGAACCAGCCGACGGCGACCACGCCGATCCACAGGCGCACCAGCGGCGTCAGCGGGTGCAGCCGCTCCTCGACGAGGCGCTCCTCGGCGAGGCGATCGACAGGGGGCGGCACGGGACCGCCCGGCTCGCTCACAGCCCGGACCCCCGCGCGTCGCTCAGCTCGATGAGTCGGTCCCGCAGCGCGAGGGCGTCCCCCAGCGGGAGCCCCGGGATCGTGGCGTCAGTCTGCGGGCTGGCGGTCACCAGCTGCACGGTGGCAAGGCCGAATGCGCGCAGAAGCGGCCCCGACGTCACCTTGACCATCTGCATGCGTCCGAAGGGGACGACGAGCAACTGCTTCGCCCACAGCCCCTGGGTGACGCACAGGTCGGCGTCCCGTTCGGCCCAGCCCCACGACGCAACCCACCGGTTGGCGCGGTTCCACCGCCAGATCCACCACGCGAATCCGACGAGCGCCACGAGGGCGGCCACCCACCATCGTCCGCTCAGCAGGCCCGCCGCGACGATGGCCGGTACGAAGAACGTGAGTGTCGCCAGGGTGGCCGTGATGCGGCGCACCGTCACGAACCGGGAGGACAGTCGCTCCCAGCGGGCGGCCGGGGGTGCGAACAGGGGATGTCCGATCGGGGGTGACGGGGGAGGCTGAGGGTGTGGCCCGGCGGGGGCAGGGACTTCCTGCGTCACGGGAGGGACCTCCTCGGGTTTCGGCGCTTGTCGCCGTGGGCGTCCACGCCGCCGAACGCGACGAAGCCACGCAGCACGATCGTCGGGGCGCCCGGCTGGACCGGCGCAAGATGGCTGACCTCCGTGCCCCCGAACAGCGCGACGATCTCGTTGTGGACGTTCACGCCGTCGGGGATGTCGATCTCGACACCACCGAACATGCAGAACACCGAGATCTCGCACACGTCGGACTCGAACGTGGCCTCCCGGAAATCGAGCCGGGAGCCGCCGAACAGCGTCAGGTTGGAGATCCGTCGGCGCGCGCGCCAGGCGCCGCGGCGCTCGGTGCCGCCGAAGATGGCGAGCGTGCTGTCGAACTCGCCGCTGGGGTGGGTCCGGTCGATCGGGACGGCGGGGGTGGAAACCGCGCCCACCCAGCGTCCCGTCGTGGTCGCGGGCACGAGGTCGGTGGTCAGCGGCACGAGGTCGCCGAACGTCTTCGCGTCCATGGAGGCGCCCAGGCGCAGGTCGTACTCCTCGCGCGTGAGGCGTCCGTCGGCGTACGCGGCGGACAACAGGTCGGCCACCATCGTCCGGTCGGCGTCCGAGGCGCGCATGTGGGCCGGCCAGCTCTGGGGCTCGGGCAGGTGTTCGGTCACCCCTCAACGCTAGCGCCCCCGGACGACAGCCCCATGGTTGCGAGGACGTCCGGGGGTGCGCCCGGGGCGTCCCGGGGGCAGAGGCGGACGATGTGCGTCCGGCCGGGCGCTGTGGCTACACTGTCGGGGTTGCTGCGAGCAGTCGCGGGCGTAGTTCAATGGCAGAACATCAGCTTCCCAAGCTGACAGTGCGGGTTCGATTCCCGTCGCCCGCTCCAGTCCGGGTCTTGTCACTGGACGTCCCTCTCCACCTCACCTGTGGCCTCGCTGACCGGGTCAGCGCCCCAGCGTCACAGCGGCCCACCGCGGTCTGAGAGACTGCCGAGGTGAGCTTGATGAGCAAAGAGGCCGAGCGGGCGGAACTCCACAAGACGATCTGGCGGATCGCGAACGATCTTCGCGGCAGCGTGGATGGCTGGGACTTCAAGGCCTACGTGCTGGGCATGCTGTTCTACCGGTTCATCTCGGAGAACCTCACCGCGTACCTCAACGAGCAGGAGCGACAGGCCGGCAACCCCGACTTCGACTACACGCGATTGAGTGCCCAGGAGGCTGCCTACGGGATGGCCGAAACGGTCAACGAGAAGGGTTTCTTCATCATCCCCTCGGACCTGTTCGCCAACGTCCGCAAGCGCGCCCGCCAGGACGCGAACCTCAACGAGACCCTCAGTCGTGTGTTCACCAAGATCGAGGCGTCCGCGAAGGGCGCTTCGAGCGAGGACGACTTCAAGGGCCTGTTCGACGACCTCGACGTCAACAGCAGCAAGCTCGGCCCGACCGTCGCCCGCCGCAATGAGCGGCTCGTCAAGCTGTTGGACGCCGTGGGTGACCTTAACCTGGGCACCTACACCGACCACACCATCGACGCATTCGGTGACGCCTACGAGTACCTGATGCAGATGTACGCCTCGAGCGCCGGCAAGTCCGGTGGTGAGTACTACACACCGCAGGAGGTCTCCGAGCTCCTGGCCCGGATCACCGTGGTCGGCAAGACCGAGGTCAACAAGGTCTACGACCCGGCGTGCGGGTCGGGGTCGCTGCTGCTGAAGTTCGCGAAGGTGCTCGGCAAGGACAAGGTGCGCCAGGGGTTCTTCGGCCAGGAGATCAACCTGACCACCTACAACCTGTGCCGGATCAACATGTTCCTGCACGACATCAACTACGAGCAGTTCGACATCGCCCACGGCGACACCCTCACCGACCCAGCCCACTGGGACGACGAACCCTTCGAGGCGATCGTTTCCAACCCGCCCTACTCCATCAAGTGGGACGGCGACGCCAAACCGCTACTGATCAACGACCCCCGGTTCGCCCCGGCCGGAGTGCTGGCCCCCAAGAGCAAGGCCGATCTGGCGTTCACGATGCACATGCTGTCGTGGCTGGCCGTCAACGGCACCGCCGCCATCGTCGAGTTCCCCGGCGTCCTGTACCGCAGTGGGGCCGAGCAGAAGATCCGCAAGTACCTGATCGACAACAACTACGTGGATGCCGTCATCCAGCTGCCGCCGGACCTGTTCTTCGGCACCACCATCGCGACCTGCATCATCGTGCTGAAGAAGTCCAAGCGCGACAACGCGGTGCTGTTCATCGACGGGTCCGGCGAGTTCGTCCGTCAGGGCAACAAGAACAAGCTCACCGACGCCAACCAGGCCACCATCCTGGACGCCTACACCCAGCGAGCGGACGCCGACCACGTCGTTCGGCTCGTCGACAACGAGGCCATCGCGGCCAACGGCTACAACATTGCCGTGAGCTCCTATGTCGAGGCCAAAGACACCAGGGTGGCAACCGACATCACCGCCCTCAACGCCGAAATCGCCCGCATCGTCGCCCGGCAGCAACAGTTGAGAGAGCAGATCGACGAGATCGTGACCGACCTCGAAGGTTCAGACGCGTGAGCCGCATCGATGACCGCATCCAGGAGGTGTGCCCCGACGGGGTCCCTTTCCGAGCGCTTGGTGATCTGTTCGAATCGCGGAACGGCTACACGCCCTCGAAATCGGTCGACGCCTACTGGGTGGATGGCGCGGTGCCCTGGTTTCGGATGGAGGATATCCGCGCTAACGGTCGAATCCTTGGGGCTTCTTTGCAGCAGATATCCGAGTCGGCGGTCAAGGGTGGCCGGCTGTTCCCAGCAAACTCTCTGATTGTGGCGACCTCCGCCACCATCGGTGAGCATGCACTTATCACTGTGCCACACTTGTGCAACCAACGCTTCACAGCTCTCACCCTCAAGCCACCCTTCGCGGACCTCTTCGAGATCAAGTTCCTGTACTACTACTGCTTCGTGCTGGATGAATGGTGCAAGAACAACACGACTACCTCCAGCTTCTCGTCGGTGGACATGGGCGGCTTTAGGAGGTTTCGATTCCCTGTGCCGCCGCTGGAGGTGCAGCGGGAGATCGTGCGGATCCTGGATACGTTCGCGGAGCTGGAAGCGGAGCTGGAAGCGGAGCTGGAAGCGGAGCTGGAAGGGCGTCAGCGTCAGTACAGTCACTTCGCTGAACAGCTGCTTGTCAGCGGAGATGAGGTGCCGCGAGTGAACCTCGGCGACGTCGCTACGATCGTTCGGGGCGCCTCGCCACGCCCCATCCA
>CAZZGU010000007.1:0-25661 GCA_964653755.1 uncultured Nigerium sp.
GAATAAGGCGGGCCCTCGGCGAGTAGCCTTCTGCCCGTGATCATGAACGAACGTGGGGGGACTCGGTGAGCGGCGGACTGGCGGCACTCCTGGACGACATCGCGGCGCTGGCCAAGCTGACGGCCGCCACCGTGGACGACGTCAGCGCAGCCGCTGCCAAGGCGAGCGCGAAGGCCGCGGGCGTGGTGGTGGACGACACCGCGGTCACGCCGCGCTACGTGACCGGCTTCGATCCCAGCCGGGAGCTCCCGATCATCAAGAAGATCGCCTTCGGCTCGCTGCGCAACAAGCTGCTGTTCATCCTCCCGGCAGCGTTGCTGCTCAGCCAGTTCCTGCCGTGGCTGCTGACGCCGATCCTCATGGTGGGCGGCGCCTACCTGAGCTACGAGGGCGCCGAGAAGCTGTGGGAGTGGGTGAGCGGGCACAAGGCGGCGGAGCAGGACGTCCCGGCTGCGCTTGACCCCGACCACGAGGACAAGATGGTGGCCGGGGCCATCCGCACCGACTTCATCCTGTCGGCGGAGATCATGGTGATCGCCCTCAACGAGGTCGCCAACGAGGTCCTGTGGACGCGGGCGCTCATCCTCGTCGTCGTCGCGATCGGAATCACGCTGCTCGTGTACGGCGTGGTGGGAATCATCGTGAAGATGGACGACATCGGCCTCCACCTCGCCGCCCGCGAGAACGGCCTCGCCCGCCGTTCGGGGCTCTTGCTCGTCAAGGGGATGCCGAAGCTGCTTGCAGTGCTGTCGGTCGTCGGCATCTTCGCCATGCTGTGGGTCGGCGGGCACATCCTGCTCGTCGGGATCCACGAGCTCGGCTGGCCCGTCCTCTACGACTGGGTGCATCACCTCGAGGGGGTCGTCGCCGGGGCGCTGCCCGCCATCGCCGGCGCCGCCGCGTGGCTGACCAACACCTTCTTCTCGATGCTGCTGGGCCTGGCTGTCGGCGCCGTGATCGTCGGCGTCCTGCACCTCGTCCCCCGGAAAAAGGAGCACGCCGCGGCCCATTGACCGCGGCGCGCCCTCCCGAGCGGGTGCTGCTACGGGCGCTTCTGGATCTGGACCGTCACCGGGCGGTTGATCTCGGCGAAGAAGTCGTTGCCCTTGTCGTCGACGACGATGAAGGCCGGGAAGTCCTCGACCTCGATCTTCCAGACCGCCTCCATGCCCAGTTCTGGGTACTCCAGCATCTCGACCTTCTTGATGCAGTCCTGCGCCAGACGCGCGGCCGGTCCGCCGATCGACCCGAGGTAGAAGCCCCCGTGGGTCGCACAGGCGTCCGTCACGGCCTTGGAGCGGTTGCCCTTGGCCAGCATGACCATCGAACCCCCGTGGGACTGGAACAGGTCGACGTAGCTGTCCATGCGGCCGGCCGTGGTGGGACCGAACGACCCGGACGCCATGCCGGTCGGCGTCTTGGCGGGGCCGGCGTAGTAGACCGGGTGGTCCTTGAGGTACTGCGGCATGCCGAGGCCGGCGTCGAGACGCTCGCGGATCTTGGCGTGGGCGATGTCGCGCGCGACGACGAGCGTTCCCGTCAGTGAGAGGCGGGTCTTGACGGGGTGCTTGCTGAGCTCGGCGCGGATCTCGTCCATGGGACGGGTGAGGTCGATCTTGACGACGTCGCCGCCGAGCTCCTCGCTGTCGGTCTCGGGGAGGTACTTCGCGGGGTCGAACTCGAGCTGCTCGATGAACGCGCCCTCGGGGGTGATCTTGGCCAGGCACTGCCGGTCGGCCGAGCAGGAGACTGCGATCGCGATCGGGAGCGAAGCGCCGTGGCGCGGCAGCCGGACCACGCGCACGTCATGGCAGAAGTACTTGCCACCGAACTGGGCGCCGATGCCCATGTCCTGGGTGAGCTTGAGGACCTTCTCCTCCAGTTCGACGTCGCGGAAGCCGTGGCCGGCCATGGTGCCGGCGGTCGGCAGGGCGTCCAGGTACTTCGCCGAGGCGTACTTGGCGACCTTGAGGGCGTACTCGGCCGACGTGCCGCCGATCACGATGGCGAGGTGGTACGGCGGGCAGGCGGCGGTGCCGAGCGACCGGAGCTTCTCGTCCAGGAACTTCATCATGGAGTCGGGGTTCAGGACGGCCTTGGTCTCCTGGTACAGGTAGCTCTTGTTGGCCGAGCCGCCGCCCTTGGCCATGAAGAGGAACTTGTAGGTCGTCTCGTGGCCGGGTGCGGTGTCGGCGTAGAGCTCGATCTGGGCCGGGAGGTTGGTGCCGGTGTTCTTCTCCTCCCACGTGGTCAGTGGGGCGTTCATGCTGTAGCGGAGGTTCAGCTGGGTGTAGGCGTCGTAGACGCCCTTCGACAGCGGCAGCTCGTCGGGGCCCTGGGTGAGGACGTGCTGGCCGCGCTTGCCCATGATGATGGCGGTGCCGGTGTCCTGGCACATGGGGAGGATGCCGCCGGCCGAGATGTTCACATTCTTGAGCAGATCCAGCGCGACGAACTTGTCGTTGCCGGACGCCTCGGGGTCGTCGAGGATCTTCCGCAGCTGGGCCAGGTGGGCGGGGCGCAGGTAGTGGGCGATGTCGTGCATCGCGGTGGCGGAGAGCTTCTCGAAGACCTCGGGCGCGATCTTCAGGAAGGCCTGGCCGTCCGGCCCCTGGACCTGTTCGATGCCCTCGGTGGTGACCAGGCGCCACGGGGTCGCGTCCGGGCCCGTGGGCAGCATGTCTTCGTAGCGGAACTCAGCCATTCTCACTCCTTTGTCGTTGACCGCCGCCAGTTTCCCATACAGGCGACTTCGTTCGGCACCCTGCGCCCGGGTACAGTCAACGGGCGGGACGCCCAGGGTTGGGCTCGCGAGGAGGAACCAGGTGCTCGGCCATCCGGACCACGCTCAGACGAACGCTCGGCTCAGCCGCAAGGTCGCGGCGCGGGCCCCGCTCATCGTGTCCCACGGCGGGGTTGCGGTCGGGAGCGTTGCGCCGAACACGACCCTGGCCGTCAGGGCCGCGCTGTGGTCGGGCGCTGATGCCGTCAAGATCGACGTCTCCGGGTCGACCGACAACATCTTCTTCGCCTTCCACGACGGGAGCGAGGAGGAATTGCTCGGCGTCCACCGCAACATCCAGACGCTGTCGGCCGCCGAGATCGGGGACCTCACCTACCGCTGGCATGACCGCCCCGGACGCCGCGCGCGGGTGGAACGCCTGGTGAACCTGCTCGGGGCCTTCCGGGGTGAGGACCTCCTGTTCGCCCTCGACCGGTCCTGGTGGCGGTGGCCCACGCTGCTGAAGATCCTGGACAACCTGCAGATGCCCGATCAGCTCATCCTGAAGGTGCCCGCCTGGGAGACCGACGCGATCGAGCGGCTCCGCCTGCACAAGGTGAAGTACCCGGTGCTCGCGATCTGCTCGGACCCGGAGGAGTGCGCGTTCATCCCCGGCGATGCGTCGGTGAACGTGATCGGGGTGGAGGCATTGGCGAACACCGACGACTCGCCGTGGTTCGAACGCGCGATGATCGACGCCCTCCACGACGAGGGACGGCTGGTGTGGGTCAACTCCGAGACGCTCACGACGGGTATCCCGCTGTTCGGAGGACACGACGACGAGCGCGCCGTCCTGCAGTCCCCGGAGGACTCGTGGCGCCGGGTCCTGGAGCTGGGCGTTGACGCCGTCCAGACCACGCTGCCCTGGCTGCTGCGCGAGGTGCGCGCGTCCGTGGTGGCTTAGTACGCCCGGCGACTCCGGACGCCGCCCTCCAGCACCTCCTGGCACAAGACGACCGTCTCGGCGAGGAGATCGACCCCGAGCCTGGCCGCCTGAGCCGTCACGCGGTTGACGAGGCGCTGCACCTCGACGGCGTGGCCCGCCGCGTGCTCGGTGCGGATCCGTTCGCAGAGCAGCAGTTCGTCGTCCGGCGCGGCGGCCAGCGCGCGGCTGGCGGCCCAGCGGGCGAGGTCATGGTCCTGGCGGGCGGCGGCCCGGCGCGCGAGGACGACGCCCACGTCCCGGACCAGAGCCGCCATGTCGCTGCGCAGTTCCTCGGCCCAGCGCCACTGGTGCGGGGCGGCGTCCGCCAGCGGGGCGCCGCGCACCAACTCCAGCACCGCGACCAGTCTGGCCGTCGTGGCCCTGCTGACGCCGCCCGCGACGAGCAACTGAGCGCGGTGCCAGTCGGACGTGACGTCGGCGTCCACCTCGATGCGGCCCGAGTAGGCGTCCGGGAGGTAGGGGCGGCCGTCCGGAGCCTCCCCCAGCCACGAGCGGAGCCTGGACAGGTTGGAGCGACGCGTGCCCTCGGCGACGACCATCGCGTTCGTCATCTGGGTCGCCGTGGCGCCGGGGTGTTCCAGCAGCCAGGCGAGGTACTCCAGGCACTGCTGGACTGCCCGGGAGGGCACGACGCCGGCTGCCCCCTGCAGGTCGACCGGACCGAGGAGCCGCAGGACCGGCCCGACGGCCTGGGGGGCGGGATGCAGGGTGACGATGTTCACGGGTTCTGGCTCCTCGGTGTGGCCTGACGGCCCGGCGGGCCACCAGGGAGCGGGGTGGGTGACGTCGCTGTCGGCACGCTCATAGAGGGCAGCGATCGCCTCGCGCGCGGCGGCCGGGACGGACTGGGGCTCGAGGCGACCCTCGGGCAGTCCCGCGGCGACCAGCGCGCGGACGGGTTGGTCGAGGTCCCAGGTGGAGGCGGGGCCTACGGCGTCCGTCGCGGCGAGGGCGGCCGCGAGACCCACCCCCGCCCCGACCGCGTCCTCGACGCGGGCCAGCAGGTCGGCGTCCGGCGGGGACTCGAACCACACGATGTGGGGGGCCCAGGCGTCGGCGAGGTCCGGGTCGAGGCGGGCCCGGTCATACGGACCGGCCTCCCCGGCGTGGCCGGCGCGTTGGCGGGAACGTCGCTCGAGCCCCACGACAGCCGACTCGGCCGTCGGTGCGCAGACGACCCGCCCGACCGACGCAACGCGCGCGAAGGCGGGCTGCTCAGTCACGACCTCGAGCGACACGGCCGCGGCCCACGGGGCGCAGGTCAGCTCGACGAGCATCGCCGACAACGAGGACGCCACCAGCTCCTCCTCGCCACGCAGGCCGAGCACCCCGGTCGCAACCAGGTCGACCATCACGAGGCGGCCGTCGGGGTCCCGTCCGAGCGTCACCAGCGCCGGGTAGGCGACGGGATGATCGGGGGCAGCGCGGCTCCGCAGTTCCTCCCAGGTCACGGTGAGGCAGTCGCCGTCACGCACGAATCCGTCCGGCCACGCCTGGAGGGCCTCTGCGAACGCGAACTCCATGCCGTCGTCCCCCACCCGCGCGCGGGCCAGGCGCGGCGCCGCCACCTGCCGCTCGAACCAGCACCGGCCCAGGTGCCGCAGGGCGCGGGCGATCAGTTCGTCGCTCGGCGGCTCGGGCACGTCGGCACGCCGGACACCCAGGGCGGTCTCGAAGCGCTCGAGCTCGGCACCGGCCGGGGCGTAGCGCCGTCCGAGCGGACGGCTCTGGGCCTGCGCCCGTCGTCGCACGGCCAGCCCGCCGAGCACGGCTGACGCGGTCACGGCGGTCATCGTCCCGAGCAGCGGCGTCGCCTCGTCCGGACGGACGTTCCCCGCGGGGGTGGCCTGCGGGCTGGCCGGCGCGGGCGGGGTGGCTGACGCGGGAACCGGCGTGACCGGCGTCGGGGTTTCCGGTCCGCGCGCGGAGAGCGTCCCTGCGGCCACGGGGATCCGCAGCTGCCAGCCCACGGCGATGAGGTCAGGGTCGGTGATGCGATCGGCGTTGAGCCGACGGATCTCGGGCCAGCGGGACTCATCCCCGAGGTGCTGGGCGGCGAGCGCCCGGAGCGTGTCGCCCGCGCGGACCGTCACCGTGTGGAAGGGCTCGACGATGACCAGGTCGATGCCTTCGGCGAGCTGGACGGTCGGTCTGGCCTGTAGGGCCGGGTTGGCGGCCGAAATGCGCCGCCACTGGTCGCCCGACCCGTAGTAGCGCTCCGCGAGGCCCCACAGGTCGTCGCCCAACCGGACGCGGTGGGTGACGACCGCGGCGTCCTCCCGCTCGGCAGCTCGCGGCGCCTCCCCCGCGGCGGGCTCGGTCACGTGCTCGGCCACCACGGACGCCGGCGCCGTCGGAGCGGGGGTGGCGGCCGAGGCAAGTGACGCCGGTGATGCCAGCACCGCGGCCAGGAGCGTCCCCGCGAGGGCCTGCGACGCCCGGGGCAACGGCAGCCGGAGGCGCAGGCGTCCGGACGTGAGCAGCGTCACGGCCTCGACAGCGATGGAGAGCACCCAGACCGCCCAGGCGCCCCAGCCGACGACGGTGAGGATCGCCAGCACGAGGCGTACGTCGAGCAGAACCCCCGGACTCAGGGTCCCCCAGGCGGTGAACCCGAGGGTCCCCAGCGCAACGGGGGGTACGACCACGATGGCCACCAGGGCCAGGAGAGACAGCAGTCTGCGCATCATCGCCTCCCGCGATATCGGTCGAGCACGGATTCGGCGGACGCCTCGACGTCCAGGGTTCCCGGCCAGCCGGGGACGAGGAGATCGGCCAGCGGGACGGCGCAGCGCACCGATGTCCGCACTGAGGCCGGTTGCCCCACGGGCACGGCGAAGCCCGCCGTGTCCACGGCCACGCCGGGGCCGCCCTCACACGACAGCCCGGACGCCTCGGCGTCCTGGCCTGCCAGCGCGACGGCTCCCGCCTGGGCCTCGGACGCCGTGCGCGCGAGGGAGGCGGTGCGGGCGGCGGAGTCCGCAAGCTGATGGACCGTGGTGCGCGCGTACCAGACGCGCCCGCCGCCGACCACGAGGCCGATCAGCAGCAGCAACGCCGGGACGATCACCACGAACTCCAGCGCGGCCGCGCCGCGTTCATCGCGAGCCACTCCCGAACGCCTCACGGTGTCGTCACCCGCTCGCGAGGGCGCACGGAGCGCTCGGTGACGGCGCCCGGGCCGACGTCCCAGATCAGGGGCGGGCGCCCGGACACGACCGCGGTCACGTTCTCGCCCGCCACGGCCACCTCAACGGTGACCTCACGCAGTCCCCCGCGCGTGGCCAGCGACACGGCCAGCCCGCGGCCGGCGTCCGGGCTGGACGCCACGAGGGCGGCCTCCTCGGCGGCGGCGATCGCCGCCGACTGGGCGACCGAGCGCCCCTGCAGGTACACGCCCGCCTGGATGATGCCGAGCACGGTGAACAGGAGCAGGGGCGTGAGGACGGCCCACTGGAGGGAGTCCGCCATGCCCCGGCTGTCGCGGGTCACTGCAGGGCGCCGAGCTTGCCGGTCACGTAGCTGGTCACGACGCCGACGACGAGGATCGCGACGCCGACCGCGCCGGCGAGCAGGATGGCGTTCTCGGTCGACTGGGAGAGCCCTCGCTCGTCGCGGGTGCGGGGGGCCAGTGCCGTGCCGACGACGCGGTGCAGGTAGCCGGACGCCACACTGCGGAATGAGGTGCTGCGGAATGAGGTGCTGGGGGCCGGCACAACGAGGGACGAAATGACGCGGGGCATGGTGTTCTCCTTCGGGGTGGTGGGGTGGAACTGTCGGACGTCCGTGGGGATCGATGGCTGTCAGGCTGCGATGAGTCTGAGGATCGGGGGCAGGAGGAAGACCAGCCCGAACACCAGGCTGGGGATCACCATGAACACGGTCATGCGCTCCGACACGTCGGAGGCGGCGATCTTGAGGTCGGTGAGGTGCGCGTCGCGGAGTTCGCGGACGCGGGCGCGCAGCGTCCCCGCGAGCGAGGCCCCGGACTCGTCGAGCCGCATGACGTCGGCGAGGTCGGACAGCGCAGGCAGGTCGAGGCGGCGGGCCTCAGCCTTGAGCTCGTCGTAGGGCATGCGCTGCTGGAGCCGGGCGCGATCGAGAGCCGCCCGGATCGTCGCGAACACCGTGGTGTCGGAGACCGCTGCGGCCGCGTGCAGCGACTGGGTCGCGGACTGGTTGGCCATGCGTTCGAGGGTGACGAGGTCGAAGTAGGTGAGCAGGGCTTCGGTCGCGTCGGCCCCGACGTCGGCGGCGGCGTGCCGCAGGGAGACGTCCGGCAGGATGAAGCCGACGGCGGCACCGATGAGGCCGACCGGCACGCCGATCGCCGGGACGTCCCCGCTGACCGCCCACACGACCAGGCCGGAGACGAGGGGGAGCCCGAAGCCGGCCGCCGCGCCCGCAAGCTTGAGCGCGTAGTGGCGGGCCAGGGTGCGGCCCCTCAATTCGAGGCGGGTGGCGAGCGTGGGCGAGACGAGGACGCCGCGTCGCGCCAGCCACCAGGCCCCGAGCCGGTCGAGGCCGGCGGCGTCCGCGAGCGGCGGCGGGGGCTCAGTGGCGGCGAGGGAGTCCAGCGCATCGCCGAGGCGGACATGCTGGGGCCGGAAGGCCAGCACGACCCAGAACAGGCCCAGGCCGATCAGCAGACCCGGGAGCACGACGAGGGCCCCGGTCACGACCCGGCCCCCAGGATGCGCGCGCGTCGGCGCGGGACGGTCATGCGCCGCAGCATCGCGATCGACCCCGCATACGCGGCGATGAGCGCGGCGAGGATGACCTGTCCGAGCGGGGTGGAGTACGGCGCGAAGAAGTCGCGGCCCAGCAGCATCGCGGCGCCCATGACGACGCTGGTGATGATCGTCACCTGGCGCACGACGATGCGCGGCTTGGCGCGTTCGGACTCGATCTCACGGAGGGCGCGAAGCCGGTCCTGGAGGGAGTCCGCCAGCGCGGAGAGGGTGACAGTCGCGCCCGTCCCGCCGCGACGGACCGCCAGCACGAGGCTGGCGACGACCGCGTCGGCGTCCGCGCTGTCGAGGGAGTCGGCCAGCGCGAGCAGCGCCTGGTCGGGGGACCACCGGTCGTCGAGGCGCTTGACGAGCAGCGCGAGCGGCCCGGCGAGCAGCGGCGGGGCCTGCCGGGCGGACAGCCGGAGCGCGTCGGTGATCGACGTGCCCGTGGCCATGGTCGCGGTCATGCCGCGGATCCAGCGGTCGAGGGCCTGCAGCAGCGTGATGTCGTCCTGCGGCGGCTCTGCCAGCAGCCGGGGCAGCCCGAGCACCGCGAACGGCACGATCGCGAGCATGACCGGCCACCCGGTGGAGGCGGTGAGCGCGACCGTGAGGGCGGCGGCCACGCCGAGCCGGGCGAGGCTGCCGGGGTGCCGCGTCGCGTTGTCCACCATCGTTGTCCACAGCCTTGTGGACGACCGGCGCCCGCCTGTGGATTCCGGCAGGGTGTCCCGCGCCCAGGCCACGAGGATCACGAGCCCCGTCACCGTTATCATCGCCGCCAGCACGGCGGCCAGCGCGGTCACCGCCACCTCGTGTCGTCGAAGAACGGCCCCAACTCGGCGAGCAGTGCGGCGTCCGGGTGAAAGACCTCCGGCGTCTGCGGGGTCGCCGCCCGGTACACCACGTGGGTGACCGGGCGGTTGCCCTCCAGGGCACCGGTCAGGTGCCGGACCTCGAAGACCCGACGGGTCCGGACGCCGCCGCGCCAGGTGTCGTCGGTCAGCTGCACGTGGATGAGGAGCCCGATGTGGTGGGCGATCTGGCGGAAGGCCTCGTCCATGCTGAGCACGCCGCCCTGGGCGACGCGGGCGGCGAGGCGGTCCATGGTGGACTCCGCCGAGTGCGAGTGCGTCGTCGACATGGTTCCCGTTCCGGACTGCATGGCCTCGAACATCGCCCCGGCCTCGGCCCCGCGGACCTCGCCCACGATGAGCCGGGACAGGTTCTGCCGCAGCGCCTCGGGGATGAGGTCGGCGACCGTGTACTCGCCGAGCGTCCGGCCGTCCTGCAACTCGCCCAGGCCGACGCGCGACTGGAGCGCGAGGATGTTGCGGCGATTCGGCCGCAGGTGCGTGAACAGCTCGTAGTCGGTCTCGATCGTGCCGAAGCGCTCGTTGTCGGGGATCGCGGCGATGAGGGCGCGCAACAGGGTCGTCTTCCCCGCGCCTTGGTCGCCGGCGATCACGAGGGACTTACGGCCCAGGACCGCCGCATGGAGCAGTCGGCCGAGGTCCTCGGGCATCATGCCGCGACGGACGAGTTCGGGCAGGTCGACGTCGGTGAGGTTGTGACGCCGGATCGTGATCGACGGGCGGTAGGTGACCCCGAAACCCATGGCGTGCAGGCGGAACCGGTTCCCGAGCGGGATGGTCACGCTCGCGTGCGCGTCATCGAAGGGGCGGGCGGGCCGCACCGACTCGCCGAGGAAGCGCACCGCCTCGATGAGTTCCTCGTCGCTGTCGGCCACGGGCGGGTGGGGCTGGCGGCGTCCGTCGCCGTACTGCACGACGACCGAGTCGTGCCCGTGAATCTCGACGTTCTCGGCCCCTTCGACCTCGAACAGGGGCTGCAGGCGTCCGTACCCGAAGATCGCGTCCTCCAGCGCGAGCGCATAGGCGTGCTCCCGCTCGCGGCTCCAGAGTTCGCCCGCGAGGCTGCGCTCCTCGGCGTGGCGCTGCACGGTGCTGCGCAGCACCCGACGCCCCAGCAGGCGCCGGT
The DNA here is from genome assembly GCA_964653755.1 of uncultured Nigerium sp. Classification (GTDB taxonomy): domain Bacteria; phylum Actinomycetota; class Actinomycetes; order Propionibacteriales; family Propionibacteriaceae; genus Propioniciclava. The sequence continues at coordinate 10,463 of CAZZGU010000007.1, forward strand.
CGTCGGCGGTGAGGGGTGCCCCGGACCGGGCCGCGTGCGCCTCCACCTCCCGCGCGATCTCGTCGGACGCCGTACGCCGCAGCGCGACCACGAGCGTCCAGTCGATGTCGTTGGGATCCGCCACGGCCCACTCCGCCGCACGCAGCTCGTCCGCGGTGACCGCAAAGTCGTCCGGCACCTGCAGCAGCGGGACGTCAGCCAGCCGCCTCACGACGCCACCGCCTCGGGCAGGACGCCGGCGTCCGGGGCGAGCCCGGCGTCGCAGCGCTCCCGCAACGCGGCCGCAGCCTCGGTCAATGACCTTGTCAGCGAGCGCTTCACCCAGTTCTGCGTCAGCGGCACACCCTCGGCCAGGTCGGTCGCGGTGGCCGGGTCCCAGGCGATTTCGGCGAGCACCGGGACGCCGAACTGCCGTTCAACCTCGGACGCGGCGTACGGCCGTCCGGGACCGACGAGCACGAGCCCGAACCGGCCGGGTGGGGCGGCGTCCAGCAGCGACGTCAGGGAGGGGCGCAGGGCGGCCAGAGACGTCAGCGACGTCCGGCACACAATCCCGATGAGGTCCGCCCCGCTGGTGAGCGCGCCGGGGAGGCCACGGTGACCGACCCGGCCGGCGTCGACGATGGTGTCGAACGGAGCGTCACGAAGGACGCCCGCGAGGCGCTCCCACACGAGGTCGAACAGGTCGATCGACCCCAGGTGGGTGAAGCCGGGCACGAAGCGTCGCGAAACCGGGCGCAGGTGGTCCCCGGCGACGGGACGCCGCGGCGGCTCCGGCAGCGCCAGAGCCTGGGCGGCGAGGGCGTCGGCGAGGTCAGCGCGTTCGCGGTGGGCCTGGAGAAGCCCCTGGAGCCCGCGGCCCTGCGCCGATTCCCCCCGCAGGTAGCCGGCGAGGACGGCCTGGGGCGCGGCCCGGTCGGCGTCGATCAGCACGACGTCGCTGGGCCACACGAGCGAGAGCCCGAGCGAGGTGATGGTGGTGCCGGGTGCGCCGCTGAGGTTCGCGAGGACGACGGTGCTCACGGCGCCGTCCCCTGCCGGACGAGCGCGACACGCTCGGTCGCCGCCAGGCGGGCGACGGACTCGGCGCGGTCTGCCACCAGGGTGACGTCCACGACGAACGACCCGTCGGACTGCGCAACCGGGGCGGTGGCCAGCGTGCCGGGCACACTGGCGGGCACCTGCTCGGCGGCACCGGGGATCGCGTTGGCGGCCGGGAGCGCGACGACCAGCACGGGGGTGCCGGGCGGGAGAGTGGCGGACGGGAGGCGTCCGGGCGCAAGCCGCAGGCCGACGCGGGCGCTGCCGGGCGGGAGGTCGGAGGCGCCGAAGCTGCCGTCGACGAGCAGGGAGCCGTCCGGGAGATCGGTGAGGGCGGCCTGGCCGACAACCGCGCCCAGGCTGTCGCCCGACACCGCGGGCACCTCAGCGCCGCGACCGATGGTCACGACGCCCAGGTCGGCGGGGGCGATGATCTCGCCCCGATGGACGGTGCGATTGAGCCGCAGCACATCCTCCGTGGCCGCGACCGAGGCGATGAGGAACGCCGTCGCGAGGCCGCCGAGGCAGACCGCCATGATGCCGGCGAGGAGCCAGCGGGGGCTGCGGCGGAGGCGCACCTGCGCGCGCAGCGGCCCGGGATGGGTGATTGACATGGTTGAGCCCTTGTCTGCCGGGGGTGGTTGGCGATGAAGAATCTACCCGACACGCCGGACGGGTTGGCAAATCGTCCGCATCGTGATGTGGATAACCTGCTTCGTTCTGTGGACAACCTGCGCCGAAGGCCACGGGCCTCAGACGCCTGCAGGGTCGGCTGCGGAGCGGGCGCTGTCGCAAAATCCACGCTCGACGCCCAAATGCGCCGATTTCGGGGCAATTTTCTCGTCGAGCGTCGGTTGAGAGACATCGACTGCTGGCCATCGACCCCGATGGTTCAGCGAACCCGCTGGCGTCTCCGCGGAACCCGGGCCCTCGGCAGTCAAAACCCGGGCCCTCGGCGAGGAGACGCTACAGGCGCACGTGGATGTCCAGGCGTTCCATCACCCACGCAAACAGCAGACACGCCAGTACCGCCCCGAGCGGGAAGGCGATCCCTGCCGCCAGCTCCCCCCAGCGCTCGGTCACGATCGGCTCCCACGTCGGCCACAGCCACTGGTCACGCGCGCGTCCGACGATCGTCTCCGAGAACGCGTAGACCACGATCGCGTGCCCGCCCATGATGACGAGCGGCCTGAAGACGCCCCCCTTGCTCCCCTTGGGAATCAGCAGTGCGAGCACCACCAGCGTGAGCACCGCGATGCCGCCGTTGACCAGGACGAAGCTCGGCGTCCACAGGTACTTGTTGAGCGGCACCACCAGCGAGAGCAGCAGCCCGAGCGCCAGGGTCACCCCGCCCAGAGCGGCCAGCAACCCGACGCGGCGCATGCCTGTGTTCTCCTTCGAGATCCGACCTGCCAGGACGCCGATGTACACCGAGGCGATCGCCGCGATCCACGCATGAGGGTTCTCGGGGTGCGGCGCGAAGCCGAGGAGGCCGTCGAACCACTCCCCCACGTTCTGCCCGGGCTCGAACGAGCCGGAGCCGACCCACGGCACCGGGTACCACAGGTAGGCCGCCGTGACCCCGGCCAGCAACGCAACCACCACGGCCGTCTGCGCCGGACGCGGCAGGCGCATGATCAGCCAGGTGAACAGGTACGTCACCCCGATCATCTGCAGGACACCCACGGACAGGTCGTACGGCTGCATGTACTTGTAGGACACCAGCGCAGACCCGATCAGATACAGCAGGATCGCCCGCCCGAACGCCCGACGCCAGCCGGTCCGGGACGCGAACGGCATCGCCGTCCCCATCGCCACCAGGAACCCGGGAAACACCGTGTCCGCGAGCGTCAGCCCGTGCCACTCGGAGTGCCCGAACGCCGGCGGCAGCGACCAGTTGCCGGCCCAGTTCACGAAGACCATCAGACCGATCGCCAGCCCGCGCAGGGCGTCCAGCGCGTAGAACCGTTCCCGCCGGACGGCCGCGGGCGCGGCCGGTGTCTGGTCGGCCGGTGTCTGGTCGGCCGGTGTCTGGGCGGGCGTTGTCTGGTCGGCCGGTGTCTGGGCGGGCGGTGTGGTGGCGGGCGGTGTGGTGGCGGCCATGGGCCCTCCTGAAGTCCTGCGGACGAGCAGGAAGGATTCTCGCACAGCCCCCACCGTCGCCCAGCTCATCCAGAGAACCGATGGGGGGCCCACGGCGTCCGCGATGTGATTTTGTTCGCACGACCAATCCGCGGCACTTAGAGTGAGGCCAATTGCCCCTCGCGTGACAAGGACGTACGAGATGGAGAGGCCGCAGAGCTCCAAGGTTTCGGTGGACGTGCTCACGCTCCGCTACAACAACCCGGAGCGTCGTGTGGAGATCGCGGTGTCGCCGCGCCCCACGGAGCCCTACATCGGTCAGCTCGCGCTGCCCGGCGTGACCTTGTGGGAGGGCGAGCGTCTGGCGGACGCCGCGCGCCGCGCGGTGGAGTCCAAGCTGGGGTTCGAACTCAAGGCGTGCGGCCAGCTGACCGTCTTCGATGAGCCCGCCCGTGACCCGCGCGGCGCGACCCTGTCGATCGCGTTGTGGGGCGTCGGCGACGGCGACGGTCAGGCGCAGTGGTACCCGCTGGACGACCTCCCGCCGCTGGCGTTCGACCACAACCAGATCGTCGATGCCTGCCGCCCGCTGCTCGTCGACCGCCTCTGGCGCGACCTCGCGTTCACGCGCGCCCTCACCGGCCCGAGTTTCCCCGTGTCTGCGGCCGTCGCGATCACGCGCACCCTCGTGGGCGCCCCACCAGACCGCGGCAACCTCAACCGCCGGCTCGCCTCGATCAAGGGTCTGACCGTGAGCCACAAGAAGGTCGTTCTCGGACGCGGGCGTCCAGGGACCCTGTGGGAGTGGCAAGCCGCCAACCAGCCCTGCGCCGCCCTCGCCGCAGAGCAGTCCGCTGACGAGGCGACGTCGGTCGGGCTGGACGCGACGGGGTTCTGACCTGCTCCACGCGGATGCCTGACCGGCTCCACGCGCGGACAGCGGCTTCTCTTCGCATCTTCCGAAACGCCCGCGCGTCAAGCGCACCCCCACTAGGGTGGAAACACCGTCATCGATGACCGGAGGCTCTCCCCATGACCGAGGTCCTGGAAACCAGAATCAGTCGCCGATCGTGGCTCAAGTGGACCGGCGCGGTGGCCGGGACCGGCGCCCTGGTCGGTGCGGGCGCCACGAGCGCCACTCCCGGATCGCACCCCGCCACCGCCGCCGTCGGTGACGGCATGCCGGACGCCGACCGCACCGTCTGGAGTGCCTGCGTGGTGAACTGCGGGTCCCGCTGCCCGCTGCGCCTCCAGGTCAAGGACGGGGTCGTCGCGCGCGTGCTGCCCGACAACACCGGCGACAACAGCCTGCTGAACCGCCAGATCAGGGCCTGCGTGCGCGGCCGCAACATGCGCCAGCGGATCTACAACCCCGACCGCATCAAGAAGCCCCTCAAGCGCCGCGACGGCACCCCGCGCGGTGGCGGCCAGTGGGACGAGATCAGCTGGGACGAGGCGCTCGACCTGTTCGCCGAGAAGCTGAAGTACACCATCGACACCTACGGCAACGAGGCGATCTTCAAGGTGTACGGCTCCGGCGTGTGGAACGCCCACCTCGGCTACTCGGGAGGATGGCCGCGGCTGTTCAACCTGCTCGGCGGCCACCTGAACTACTACGGCAACTACTCCTACTCCCAGATCGGCACGATCACCCGGTTCCACTACGGAAACCCCGACGAGCAGATCTCCAACAGCTTCGAGGATTCCATCACCAACGGCCGCATGCTCGTGCTCTGGGGCAACAACCCGCAGGAGACCCGCATGTCGGGCGGCGGCCTGGTCTTCACCTCACTCGAGGCCGCCAAGACCGAGGGGCTCCGCATCGTCGTGGTCGACCCGCGCTACTCCGAGTCGGCTGCCCTGCTCGCGGACGACTGGATCGCGCCGCGTCCCGGCACGGACGCCGCCCTCGTGGCCGGCATCGTCCACCACCTCATCGCCAACAATCTCCACGACCAGGCGTTCCTCGACCGCTACTGCGTGGGATTCGACGAGCAACACATGCCCCCGGGCATCCCCGCGGGCAACTCCTACCGCAGCTACATCGAGGGCACGGGCCCCGACGGCGTCGAGAAGACTCCGGAATGGGCGGCTCGCATCACCGGCGTCCCCGCCGCGCAGATCCGCTCGTTCGCGCTCGATCTGGCGCGCACCAAGCCCGTCAACATCGCCCAGGGCTGGGGTCCGCAGCGCCACGCCAACGGCGAGAACCAGGCCCGCGCCATCTACACACTGTCCAACGTCCTCGGCCAGGTCGGCATCCCCGGCGGCGGAACCGGCGGACGGGAGGGCTACTTCTGGCCCCTGACCTCGTGGTTCCCCGACGGGAAGAACCCGGTGACCACCGCGATCTCCAACTTCGGCTGGACCGACGCGATCGAGCGCGGCCCCGAGTTGACCGCCCTGAACGCCGGCGTCCGCGGCGCCGATCGCCTCAAGGTGGGCATCAAGTTCCTGCTGGAGTACGGCGGCAACATGCTCGCGAGCCAGCACGCGGACAACAACCGGACCCGCGAGATCCTCACCGACGAGTCGAAGTGCGAGTTCATCTGCGTCGTCGACAACCAGATGACGGGCTCGGCGAAGCTGGCGGACCTCGTCCTGCCCGACACCACGACGGCCGAGCGCTGGGACTGGGCCCCCAGCGAGTACACCGGCGACATGGCCTACCTGATCATGTGCGAGAAGGCCATCGACCCGCTGTTCGAGTCCCGGCCCGCCTACGAGATGTGCACCGAACTCGCGAAGCGCTTGGGCGTGGAGGAGGCGTTCACCGAGGGCCGCGACCTTGAAGGCTGGGCGCGCCACCTCCACGAGACCGAGTACCGCGCTGCGGTCCCCGGCCTGCCGTCCTTCGACGAGATGAAGTCGGTGGGCGTCTTCCGGTACCACGACCCCAAGGGGCTGACTGTCGCACTGAAGGACTTCCGGGACAATCCGGACGCCAACCCGCTCGCCACGCCCAGCGGGAAGATCGAGATCTTCTCCGCCGAACTCTGGGAGATGGCGAAGACCTGGGAGTTCCCCGACCCGAAACCCGGCGACAAGATCACCGCACTGCCCGAGTACGTCGCAACGTGGGAGGGCGCCGAGGAGGCGATGGCCCCCGACGCGAAGTACCCGATCCAGCTGATCGGCCACCACTACAAGCAGCGCACCCACTCCACCTACGGCAACAACTCCAACCTCCAGGAAGCCCACCCGCAGACGGTGTGGCTCAGCACCTCCGACGCCGAGACCCGCGGCGTCCGCGACGGCGACCTCGTGGAGATCTTCAACGACCGGGGCCGCGTCAAGATCCCCGCCAAGGTGACCCCGCGCACGATGCCCGGGGTGGCGTCCCTCCCGCAGGGAGCCTGGATGGAACTGGACGCCGAGGGCGTCGACCGCGGCGGCTCGGTCAACGTGCTCTCGAGCCTGCACCCGGCCCCCGTGGCCAAGGGCAACTGCCAGCACACCAACCTCGTCCAGATCAAGAAAGCCTAGGGGGGAGGAATCATGGCTCTCGGCTTCTACTTCGACCAGACCAAGTGCAACGGCTGCAAGGCCTGCCAGATCGCCTGCAAGGACAAGCACGACAACCCCATCGGCGTGAACTGGCGCCGCGTCGTGGAGTACACCGGCGGCTCGTGGATGCAGCACGGCGACACCTTCACCCCGAGGGTGTTCACCTACTACACCTCGATCGCGTGCAACCACTGCGTGGACCCCATCTGCGTGCAGGTCTGCCCGACCACGGCGATGACGCTGCGCGACGACGGCACGGTCTTCGTGGACGACTCCAAGTGCGTCGGCTGCCGCTACTGCGAGTGGGCGTGCCCGTACTCGGCGCCGCAGTTCAACGTGCAGACCGGCCACATGTCCAAGTGCGACCTGTGCGCCGACTACCGTGAGAGCGGCCAGGACCCGGCCTGCGTGGCCGCCTGCCCCGCCCGCGCGCTCGACTGGGGAGAGATCGAGGAACTGCGCCAGAAGTACCCGGGCGGCACGAATGCCATCGAGCCGCTGCCCGACCCGCGCATCACCTCGCCGAACCTCGTCATCACCCCCCACCGGGACGCCCAGCCGTTCGGCTCCGGCACCGGCTCCATCGCGAACCCCGCGGAGATCTGACATGAACGTCGCCGAAGTCCCGATGACCCTGTTCACGGTCATCGCCCAGATGTGTGTGGGCGCCTTCATCACGCTGGGGGCGATCCAGGTGTTCTCCCTGGGTCGCTACTCCACCAAGGCCGTCGACCGACTCGCCGACCCCACCCTGCTGGCGATCGGTCCCGCCATGGTGCTCGGCCTGGCCGTGTCGACACTCCACATGCACGACATCAGCAACACGCTCAACGTGATCCGGCACTTCGACAGCTCCTGGCTGAGCCGCGAGATCGTCTTCGGCATGGGGTTCGCCGGGCTCGGGTTCCTGTTCGCCATCATCCAGTGGCGCAAGTGGGGCTCGCCGGCGATGAGACGCGTCGTCGCCGTTCTGACCGCGCTCGTCGGCGTCGGACTGGTGTGGTCGATGGCGAGCATCTACCACAGCCTCGTCACCGTGCCCGCCTGGAACTCGTGGTTCACCTACGTGCAGTTCTTCGCCACCACCCTGCTGCTCGGCACGCTGTCGGTCGGCTCGGCGATGGTCGTGGTCACGTACCTGCGCCAGCAGCGCCTGGCCCGGGGCCACACGATCACCGACGACGCAGGCCACACGTTCCTCGGCGCCCCGAACCTGACCCTCACCCCCGCCGACCCCGCGACACGCGCCGAAGTGGAGTCGCTGCTGGGCGCCAGCATCCGCGGGATCGTGCTCGCGGCGATCGGCACCGCCGCCGTCCTGCTGGTGGCCTTGCCTGTGTACCTCTCGAGCCTGGCCCAGGCCGGCGTGGCCGCCGACCACGCCCTCGAGGCGTACAGCGGGTGGACGCTGGCCGTCCGCGTGCTGCTGCTCGTCCTCGGCACCGGCCTGGTGGCGCTGTTCGCGTACATCCTGGCCGGTGAGGTGAAGAACACCCGCCCGCTGGCTGCGGTGATGGTGCTGGCGTTCGTGCTCGTCCTCATCGGGGAGTTCATGGGCCGCTCGATGTTCTACGAGTCGATGATGCGGGTGGGTGTGTGACGGAGCGGCTCGAGCGGCTCGCCGCCGCGTGGACGGTCCTCGCGCGGCTCATCGCGGCGCCGCCCACCCCGGAGGCGCTGGATGAGGTGCGCTCGGCAGAGCTCCTGGCCGACTGGCCGCTGCCGGCGGGCCCGCGGACGGACGCGGGCCTCGCACTCCTCGCGGCGTCGGCCGCAGCCGGGGAGGGGGCTGCGACGGTGGCGGACGACCACTTCCGGCTCTTCCGCGGCCCCGGGCGCGTCGCCGCCCCGCCGTGGGAGTCGGTCTACCGCTCCACGGAGCGGCTTCTGTTCGAGGAGTCGACGTTCGAGGTGCGGGCGGCCTACGCGCGGTTCGACCTGCGGGCCCCGAACCCGAACCGCGAGCCCGACGATCACATCGCGCTCGAACTCGAGTTCTGCGCCACCCTCCTGTCCCGGGCGGTGGAGGCGCTGGCGTCCGGTGACGCGGCGGGCGCCGCGGAACTCGTGGCCGCCCACGACGCGTTCTGCACCGAGCACCTGCTCGTGTTCGGGCCGGAGTTCTTCGGCGTCGTCGAGGCCGCCGCCGGCACCCTGTTCTACCGAGGGATCGGGGTGCTCGGCGCCGACGCCCTCGCGCAGGTCGCGGACCGACTCCCGTGAGCGGGCCCTCGACGGACGGAAGGCAGGCCCTCGGCGGACGGAAGGCAGGCCCTCGGCGGACGGAAGGCAGGCCCTCGGCGAGGGGGACCAGGACGCCCTGCTGCGGTGGGCCCGCCGTGCTCCGCGCCCCCACCCGGGCGCCGGCGTCATCGTCGAACTGGTGTGCCCGGGCCCGGCTGCCGTCCGGGTCGTGTCCCCCGGCTCGCTGCCGGTCGGGCTCGCCACCCACGTGGCCGACCTGCCCACGGCACTCCCCCTCGAACTGCTGGCGCTGGGCGTCGCGCGCGTCATCGTCCGGGGCGACGCCTGCCCGGACTGCGCCCCCACGCTCGGCGCCTGGCGCGACCTCGCCGCCGCCCTCGGGCTCGACGCCCTCGTCGTCGCGGACGCCGCCCCCGACCCCGCGACCACGGCCGTCGCCCCGGTCGTCCCCGCCGCTGCGCTGCCCACGGTCTCGCGGCGCGGGCTCCTCGGCCTCGCCACCCCGAACGCCGACCCGAACGCTGACCCGGACGCCGGGCCGCCCCCGCCCGCCCCTGACGCGACCCCCCACCAACGGCTGCGCGCCGCCGTCCGGGCACTCGCCGCCCCCACCTCAGACACCGCCGACCGGCCCGGACCAGGCCTGCTGCTCGCTGCTCCCGACTGTGACCTGGCCGGCGTGTGCGTCCGCGTCTGCCCGGAGGATGCCCTCACGATCCAGCGTCGCGGGAGCACGGCGCGGCTCCTCCTCGACCCCGGCGCCTGCAGCGGGTGCCGCACCTGCCTGGTTGCGTGCCCGTCCGGGGCACTCGCCGCGGTGGCCCACGCCGGTTGGCGTTCACTGCGGTCCGAGGCCCCGACCCTGGTCGCCTCGGTGACGACGAGGACGTGCGGCCGCTGTCAGGCGCCCTTCTCCGACCGTGGCGGCGACGACCTGTGCCCGGCCTGCCGGTTCCGTCGCGATCACCCCTTCGGTTCCGCGCTGCCGGACGAGGTTCGTGCCCGCCTGCGCGCTCGCCGGTAGGTCGGCGTCCGGGCGCCTGACCGGCGTCTCGCAGGCCACCTGAACGACCGTCTCACGAGCCCGGACTCCCGGTGTAGGGTGACCCACGTCGGCCCCCATGAGCCGGCGCGCACCAACCAGCGAAGTCGGTGAGACCCCGACGCTGTCCCGCAACGGTGATGCCCCCGCGAGGGGACGAGCCCGGTCGCCTGGCTGTCGCGCTCTTGACACTGCCCTCGGAGGAAGGGCCGGCAAGAGCCCCCGGCTCACACCGTCCCCCTCCGGCTCACCGCGAAGGACGTGTGATGCGTCAGCACCTCACCACCGCCGTACTTTCCTGCGTCGGCCTCTCTCTGCTCGCCTCCTGCACCGCCGCGCCCGCGGCGACGCCCGCGGCGTCCGCTCCCGCGGCCAGCGCTGCCGGCTGCATCGAACGGTACGACGCCTCGACCGACTACTTCCCCGACAAGGTCGAGGTCAGCGATGCCCGGAACTTCTCCGTGACGTACCACGGCTCCTACAAGGTGGTCGCGGTCCCGCAGCCCACGCCCGGCGCCCCCGCCACGGTGTACGTGCTCGTCCAGTGCGGTGCCCCCACCCCCGACCTCACCGGCGACCTCGCCGGCGCGCAGGCCGTCCAGATCCCCGTCGCGCGGGTCGCGACGTCGTCCTCGACGCAAATCGCCTCGCTGGCCCTGCTGGACGCCCTCGACGTCGTCGTCGCCAACGACATGCCCGAGGCCGTCGTCAACGCGGACGCCCGCGCCAAGGTCGCCGGCGGCACGATCACCGGCTTCGGCACCGGCGACGGCGGCTACGACCTGGAGAAGCTCGTCGCCCTCGACCCCGACCTCGTCCTGCAGGGCGGCATGCCCTCGGACACCTGGGGCAAGCTGACCGAACTCGGCATCCCCAACGTCGCCGACGCCTCCTGGCTCGAGCCGACCCCGCTGGGCCGCGCCGAGTGGCTGAAGTACATCGCGACCTTCCTTGGCGCCGAGGCCAAGGCCAATGAGGTCTTCGCCGACATGGCGGACGCCTACGCCACCACCCGCGCCCAGGTCGCGGACGCCAGCGCGCGGCCGCTGGTCCTGGCCGGCACCCAGTACAACGGCACCTGGACCGTCCCGGGCAGTGACAGCTTCGTCGCCGCCCTCATCGCGGACGCCGGCGCCGACTACGTGTTCTCGGACGTGTCCAGCGAGAACACCATGAACCTCGACAACGAGACCATCCTCTCCCGCGGGGCCTCGGCCACGATCTGGATCAACGGAAACTGGATGGCCCTGACGCGCTGGGAGAGCCGCGCGGACGCGTTGGCCGAAGACCCCCGCGTCGAGGTGCTCCAGGCGGTCAAGGACAACCAGATCTGGAACCCCACCCTCCGGATCGCCGACAACGGCGGCAACGATTTCTGGGAGTCCGGGACCGTCCGGCCCGACCTCGTGTTGCGCGACCTCGCGATCGTGTTCCACCCCGACACGTTCGCCGGCGAGGAGCCCTACTACTACCGGCAGACCACGCCGTGATGTTCCGCCCCCACGTCGAGGTGCCGGCCGCCGTGGCGTCCGACTCCACCCCCGCGCGCGGCTCCCGGGCCCGCGTGGGGGTCGGGCTGGTCGTGCTGGTCGGCTGTCTGATGGCCGCCGTGGGGGCGCGCATCGTGTGGGGGTCGACGACGGTCCCGTTCGAGGCGGTCGTCGACCTGGCGCTGGGGCGTCCGGTCGACCCGCTGTACCGCATGATCGTGGTCGACCTGCGGATCCCCACCGCGATCACCGCCTGCCTCGCGGGCGCCGCCCTCGGGGTCGCGGGCCTGCAGATGCAGACCCTCTTCGGCAACCCCCTGGCCGAGCCGTACGTGCTCGGCGTCTCGTCCGGGGCGACGCTCGGCGTGGCGACCGTCCTGCTGGTCGGGCCCGCGGTGTCGATCGGTTGGCTCGGCCGAGCCGCCGGCTTCACCGGCTCGCTGGGCACCACGCTGGCGGCGACGCTGGGCGCGGGGCTGGTGATGGCGCTGGTGCTGCTGGTGGGAACGTTCGTGCGCTCCTCCAACACGCTCCTGCTGCTCGGCGTCATGCTCGGGTCGATGGTGAGCGCCGCCGTCATGGTGCTGCTCGCCTCTGCGCGTCCGGAGATGCTGGCGGAGTTCCTGTCCTGGCAGTTCGGCAGCTATCGCGGCACGACCCGAGAGGCCCTGGGGACCCTCGCCCCCATCCTCGGGGTCGCGCTCCTGATCAGCTTCCTGCTCGGCCCCTGGATGAACGTCCTCCAGCTCGGGGACCGCTACGCCGCCACGATGGGCGTCCACGTCACCGCCGTCCGGGTCGGGCTCATCGCGCTCACCGCCGTCCTCGCGGGCGCGACGACCGCCTACTGCGGGCCGATCCAGTTCCTCGGGATGGCCGTCCCGCACATCGCACGGCAGGTGTTCCGGACGGCCGACCAGCGGCTCCTGCTGCCCGTGACCGCCCTGACGGGCGCTGCGCTCGCGGTCGCGGTCGACCTGCTCGCGACGCTGCCGGGCGGGGAGGTCCTGCCGCTCAACGCGGCGAACGCGGCCGTCGGGGCCCCGATCGTCATCTGGGTGCTCATCCGCAACGCCCGCCGGGGGGAGTCGTCATGACCGGCCCCGAGCTCGAGCTCCGCGACCTGACGGTCGGGTACACCGTGTCGCGCCGTCGCACCGCCGTGCTGTCGAACATCAACGCGACGCTGCGACACGGCGAGTTCGTAGCGCTCGTCGGCCCGAACGGGGCCGGAAAGTCCACGCTGCTGCGGACGCTCGCGAACCTGCAGGCCCCGCTGGCCGGGCGCGTGCTGCTCGCCGGCCACGACGCCCGCGGCTACCCACGCCTGGAGTTCAGCCGCCAGGTCGCGGTGGTGCTCACCGACCGCATCGGCGTCGATCACCTGCGCGTCTTCGACCTCGTCGCCCTGGGCCGCCACCCTCACCTCGGCACGTCGCACGCCCTGCGCCCGCTCGACCGGCTCGTCGTCGACCGGGCGTTGGCGACCGTGTCGGCGTCCGGGCTGGGCGACCGGCTGGTGTCGTCGCTTTCGGACGGTCAGCGCCAGCGCGTCCTCATCGCACGGGCCCTGGCCCAGGAGCCCCGCGTGCTGCTTCTCGACGAGCCGACCTCGTTCCTCGACCCCGCCGGGCGCATCGCGATCATGGCGTTGCTGCGCGACCTGTCGCGCGACCACGGGACGACGATCCTGTGCTCGACGCACGAGGTCGAGCTCGCGTTGCGCTCGTGCGACCGGCTGTGGGTCGCCAGCGGCGACACGCTCACCTCGGGGACCCCCGCCGCCCTCGCCGCCGACGGCACCCTCGTCGAGGCGTTCTCCACCGAAGGGGTCACCTTCTCGGCGGCCAACATGAGGTTCGTCGAGCGGACGGCGCCGGGTGCCGAATCCGCCTCTGCCGATGCTGCTTCAGCGCAGTTCCCGGACCACGATCCCGGCCGGCGCCCACGGCGTCCAGTCGACGGCCCGGTGGCCGCGTCCGTCGAGCAGGGCCAGCAGGATCCGCAGCGCATCAGCATGGGAGACCAGGACGGCGGCGGCGTCCGGGCGGGCGCGAAGCTGGTCGACGAGGGCGCCGAGGCGGCGGTGGACGTCGGCCACGGACTCGCCCCCACCCCAGCGAATGTCGGCGATGTCGGAGCCGTCGGGCACCGGCTCCGCGACCAGGTCGCGGTGCAGTCGCCCCTCGAGGACGCCCCGGCCCTGTTCGCGCAGGAGGGGCGTGGTCGTGACGGGAAGCCCGAGCGCCGCCCCGATGACGTCGGCGGTCTGGACCGCGCGCAGCAGGTCGCTCGCCAGCAGCAGCGTGGCCCCGCACCCGGCGAGCCGCGCGGCGGCGTCCGCGGCCTGGGTGCGGCCGAGGGCGGTCAGGGGCACGTCTCGAGCCTGCCCGGGGAGGCGGCCCTCCGCGTTCCACGTGCACTCCCCGTGCCGGACCAGATGCAGCCTCACCCCGCGAGCCTAGTCGCGGCGCCAACCCACAAAGGAACCCCATGATCCCCGCCGAATCACTGCTCTCCCGGACCCTCGCCTCGATCATCGCGGTCGACGAGGACGCCCGCGCCGCCGCCGCCGCCCACCAGGGGCAACTCACCAAACCGGCCGGCTCGCTCGGTCACCTGGAGACGCTGGGGAACCAACTGTCCGCGATCGCCGGGGCGTGCCCGCCGCCGGTGCCCTCCCCCGCGCTGGTCGGGGTGTTCGCCGCCGACCACGGCGTCCACGCCCAGGGGGTGACGCCGTGGCCCCAGGAGGTGACGGTCCAGATGGCGGCCAACATCGCCGCCGGCGGGGCCGCGGTCAACGTGCTGGCGCGCAACGCCGGGGCGGACGTCCGCCTCTACGACGTCGGCCTGCCCACGCCACTGGTGCTCGAGGGGGTCCTCGACCGGCGGGTGCGGGCGGGGACGGCGGACATGACTGCCGGCCCGGCCATGGCCGTGGCTGATGCCGTCGCGGCGGTCGAGGTCGGGATCAGCGCCGCCCGGCAGGCCGTCGCCGAGGGCTACCGTTGCCTGCTCACCGGCGAGGTCGGGATCGGCAACACGACCGCCGCCGCCGCGCTGATCAGCGTGTTCACCGGCGCCGAGCCCGCCGCGGTCACCGGGCAGGGCGCCGGCGCGGTCGACGCCATGCTGGCGCGCAAGGTCGCTGTCGTCGCGCGCGCGATCAAGGTCAACGGCGCCTCGGCGTCCGATCCGCTGGCCGCGCTGGCGTCCGTCGGGGGGCTGGAGCACGCCGCGCTGGCCGGGTTCCTGCTCGGGGGCGCGGCGGCCCGGGTGCCGGTGGTGCTCGACGGGGTCATCGCGTGCTCGGCGGCGCTCGTGGCGGTGGCGCTCGCGCCGGACGTCCGCGGGTACCTCGTCGGCGGGCACAACGGCGCCGAGTCCGGCATCGCGGTGGCGCTGGCGTCCCTGGGGATCACCCCGGTCGTGTCGCTGGGGATGAGGCTCGGCGAAGGGACAGGTGCGGCGGTCGCGCTGCCGGTGGTGCGGGGCGCGGCGCTCCTGCTCCGGGAGATGGCGACCTTCGCCTCCGCCGGCGTCGCGACGGGGGTGGCGTAAGTGGCGCGGACCTTGGTGACCGGCGGCGTCCGGTCGGGGAAGTCGACGTTCGCCGAGGGCCTGCTCTGTGGGGCGGCGGCCGTCGACTACGTCGCCACCTCGGCCCGCGACCACACCGACCCCGAGTGGGAGGCACGGGTCGCCCTGCACAGGGAGCGGCGCCCGGGGCACTGGCGCACCATCGAGACCCTGGACGTGGCGGGGGTGCTGGCGGCGGACGAGGAGGCAGCGGTCCTCGTGGACTGTCTGGGCACCTGGATCGCTCGCG
>CAZZGU010000008.1:0-24398 GCA_964653755.1 uncultured Nigerium sp.
ACGTCCGGCTCGCGGTCGAGGATGCGCAGCGCGTCCGTAACCTGCTCGACGGTGGCCGGGCCCTGGACGAGCGCGTGACGCACCTCGACGACCGCGGCCGGCCACCGGCGGCGGATGTTCTCCAGGACGTCACGCTCGGCGGCGGAGTCCTTGCCGGTAATGAGGCCGATGCGGCGGGGGAGGAGCGGCAGGCGCTTCTTCAGCTCGGGGGCGAAGAGCCCTTCGGCCTGGAGCGCGCGCTTGCGCTGCTCAAGGTGGGCCAGCAGGCGTCCCTCTCCGGACGGCCGGATGTCGCGGCACTCGAACGTCAGCGAGCCGTTGCGGGACCACAGCGTCGGCTTCACCCAGGCCGCGACGAGCGTGCCTTCGGTGAGGGGGCCGGCGGCGTCCAGAACTGCGGTCGACGTCGACACGCTCACAGACACCTCGGCCAGCTTGTCGCGCAAGGTCAGGAAGTGGGTGACCGAGCCCGCCCGCCGTTTGACCTCGATGATCTGCCCCTCGACCCAGACCGGACCGGTGCGCTCGACCCAGTCCTTGAGGGCGGCCACGACCGTGCGCAGCGGCTGCGGGCGCTCGGGCGAACTCTCGAGTGGCATGACGGGCAGTCTACGGGCGGGGTGCGACAGCCTCGGGCGGGTGGGTCGGGCCGGACGCCGCGGGTGTCCCCGTAGACTGGGCGCATGTCTGACTCCAGCAAGCGTGTCGTCCTGGCCGCCCCCCGCGGGTACTGCGCCGGCGTCGACCGGGCCGTCGTGACCGTCGAGAAGGCGCTCGACCTGTACGGACCGCCGGTGTATGTCCGCAAGCAGATCGTCCACAACCGCCACGTCGTGGAGGACCTCGAGGCGCGCGGAGCAATTTTCGTCGAGGAGCTCGCCGAAGTGCCGGAGGGGTCGATCGTCGTGTTCTCGGCTCACGGGGTGAGCCCTGCGGTGCACGCGGAGGCGGCCGCCCGCGGGCTGAAGACCATCGACGCGACCTGCCCTCTGGTCACCAAGGTGCACCACGAGGCGCGGAGGTTCGCCGACCAGGGCATGCAGATCCTGCTCATCGGGCACGAAGGGCACGAAGAGGTCGAGGGCACGACCGGTGAGGCGCCCGACCACATCACCCTGGTCGAGCATCCCGACGACGTGGCGTCCGTCGAGGTGGCAGACCCGGCCCGGGTGGCGTGGCTGTCCCAGACGACGCTCAGTGTCGACGAGACCTGGGAGACGGTGACGCGGCTGCGTGAGAAGTTCCCGCTGCTCATGGACCCCCCGAGCGACGACATCTGTTACGCGACCCAGAACCGCCAGTCGGCGGTCAAGCAGATCGCTGCGGACGCCGACCTGGTGATCGTCGTCGGGTCGAGCAACAGCTCGAACTCGGTGCGGCTGGTCGAGGTTGCGCTGGAGGCGGGGGCCAAGGCGTCCTATCGCGTGGACAACGCCTCCGAGATCGACCCTGCCTGGCTGGTCGGGGTGGGGAGCGTGGGCGTCACGAGCGGGGCGTCCGTCCCCGACGAGCTCGTGCAGGGCGTCGTCGCGTACCTGGAGGCGCGCGGCTTCCCGCCGGCGGTGGAGGAGCGGCTGACGGAGGAGAACCTTGTCTTCGCGCTTCCTCCCGAGCTGCGCAGGGACCTCAAGGCCCAAGCGACCTGAGGCCCAAGCGACCTGAGGCCCAAGCGACCTGTGACCCGAGGCGTCCGGCGACCCGAGGCGTTCGGTGACCCGAGGCGTTCGGTGGTCCTTGATGGCTCGGTTACCTGCCGTCCGTGCGTCTACCTGCGATCTGTCGCAGGTGAATGCAGCTACCGAAGGTGCTCGGCGTCCGGACGGCAGGTGAACGCACCTACCGCAGGCAAACGGCGCGGCATCCGCGTCAACGCAGCCGTTTGGCCAGCGCCTTGGCCTCGCGTGCCGGCCCGAGTGAACCCCACCAGTCGCCGGCTCGCTTGCGCGCCTCGCTGAGGGTTGTCAGTGCCGCCACCAGTTCGGCACCGTGCGCGCCGGGGTCGGCCTCGGCCAGCGGACGCACCAGGGCGACGATGCGCTCGGCGTCCGTGGCCGCTCCCTTCTTGTCGTCGAGCGCCAGCCGCGCCTCGAGCGCAACGCGAAGCAGCTCGATCGATGCCCCAAGCGCCAGCGCCTCGGTCGCGACCTGGAGGGCCTCCTGGACCCGGCCCTCGGCCAGCAGTCCTCGTGCGAGGACCACCGGGTCCAGGGGGGCGGACGCCGCTGGCTCGGGTTCGACCACCGGTTCGGGGACGGCCACCGGTTCGGGTTCGGGGACGACCTCCGGCTCGGGTTCGGGCATCAGGACCGGCTCGGGCCGGGGTCCGGGGGCCGCCGGGACAGCCGCCGGGAACGGCGTCACGGTCGAGGCCGAGGGGATCACAGCCTCCCTCGACCCCGACGTCACGGGCTCGGCGAGGGCGTCCGCGGCGGGCAGCCGGTCCCAGTGCGGGGTCGGGAGCGGAGACCGCGACACGACGCCGCGCGCCCGGTCCCGCACGAACGCCGCCGGATCCAGCCCTGCGTCGAGCGGCCGCCCGCCCGTCGTGGCGTCGAGCAGTCGGCCCGCCAGCGCCCCGAACTCCTTGCGGGTGTCCGCCGCGTCCTCGGCCAGGTCGAGTGCCTGCTCCACCTCCGCGCGCGCCAGCAGCGCAACGCCATAGGCTGCCGCCAGCGCCCCCGGCTTGCCAAGCGCCTCATGCCGCTGCAGGGCCGCGCCGAGCGCCCCGGCCGCAGCCTCCGGATCTGACTCCACAAGCGCGTGCGCCCACGCCGCCCCCGCGAGCAACTGGACGCCGAGGTACTGACCCGTGTGCGCCTCACGCTTGGCGAGTTCAGCGGCGATCGCAGCGGCCTCCTCGGAGGCCAGTTGCGACTCAGACGGACGGCCGAGCCGGTCGAGGTCATCGGCGAGGTCGACCAGCGCCAGGGCGAGTGCCTCCCGAAGTTCGGGCCTGGCGCGTCCGGGCAGCGTGCGCAGCCGCGCGATGAGCGTCCGGCGCTGCTCCAGCGCACCCGCCTCGTCGCCCACGCTCGGCAGGCGGTCGGCGAGGTCGCGCTGCAGCGCGAGCAGCGGCGTCGTCAGCCGACGCACCTCGGCTTCGGGCAGGCGGCTCGACGGCGCGAGCGCCGACGCGGCGAGCCCCTCCTGCAGGCGGAGCGCACGCCGTCCGTGATTGACCGCGTCGTTGACGACCCCGGCCGCCCAGCGGGTGTCCGCCACCAGTGCCTCGGTGTCGATGGCCAGCGGCAGGTGGTCGGCGACGTCCGCGTGGCCAGCCTGGTCGCTGCGCGCCAGGGCGGCGTCCGCGTAGGCGTTCGCCCTTGCCAGGTCGCCGGACGCCGCCGCGCCGCGTGCGATCGCGGTCAGCAGCCACACGGCGCTCGCCGATGGCAGCGCAGCGTCGAAGTCGGGTCGACCGAGTTCTGAGCGCAGCGCGAGCGCCGCCAGCGCGGTCTGCCGGCCCGCTTCGGCCTGCCCGGCCGCCACCTGGATCATCGCGAGATGGGCCATGGCCTGGACCTGGCGGACGACGTCCTCGGTGCGGGTGAGTGGCCCGATGGTCCCGGGAGCGGGAGCGAGCTTGTACGCGGCTGCGAAGGCCTCCTGGGCCTCGGCGAACGCGTCGGCGTAGGCGTGGCCCAGCAAGCGGTGCGCGGTCAGCCGGTTGAGGGTGTCGGCGAGCTCGGGGGCCTTGGACGGGTCCGAGAGCACCCAGCTCCGCAGCTGCTTCACGCGGGAGTACAGCTGCTTGCCCCGCTGGGCGTGGGTGCCGGGGGACGTCTGTTGGGCCATGGTTCGCTTCCGGTCGGGAGACGTGGAACCGTTCCAGCCTAACCGCCTGCTCGCCGACGGCCCGCCGGCGTCGGGCTGTTGCCGCGGCGTCATCGGTTGTCCTCAGCCGTGCCGTGGGGTCGCTCCCGGTCAGGGTGTGACGCTAGCCCGACTCTCGCGCGCTTCCCCTGGTGGCGCGGGCGGCCGTGCGCGCCGCCAACGGCAGCGCCTCGGCGATGCGCTCCAGCACGGGCTCGTCGTGCTCGGAGGAGAGGAACCACGCCTCGAACACGCTCGGCGGCAGGGCCACCCCCTGGGACAGCATGGCGTGGAAGAAGGGCGCGTACCGGAAGACGTCCTGGGCCTGCGCCTGCGCGTAGTCCCGGACGCCGTGCGTCGCGGCGTCCGCACCGAAGAACACGCTGAACAGGTTGGACGCCGTCTGGACGCGGTGGGGGACGCCTGCGGCGTCCAGCGCCTCGCCGACGGCGCGCTGCACGAACAGTGACGCCTCGTTCACATGCTCGTAGGCCCAGTCCTCGGCGATCTGGAGGGTCGCGATGCCGGCGGCGGTGGCCAGCGGGTTTCCCGACAGCGTGCCGGCCTGGTAGACGGGACCCAGCGGCGCGAGCATGTCCATGATCTCCGCGGGACCGCCCAGCGCCGCCAGCGGCATCCCGCCGCCGACCACCTTGCCGAACGTCACCAGGTCGGGGGTGTAGGCGGGCGCTTCGACGCCGGCCTCGAAGCCCCACCAGCCCGCGGGGTGCACCCGGAACCCCGTCAGCACCTCGTCGAACACCATGAGCGCCCCGTGCTCGCGCGTCAGACGTCGGATCGCCTCGTTGAACCCCGGCTCCGGCGGGACGACGCCCATGTTCGCGGGGGCGGCCTCGGTGATGACGCAGGCGATCTCGTGGCCACGAGCCGCGAAGGCCTCCTCGAGTGCGGCGACGTCGTTGTACGGCAGCACGATCGTGTCGGACGCCGCCGCGCGCGTCACGCCGGCCGAGCCCGGGAGCCCGGCCGTGGCGACGCCGGACCCGGCGGCGGCGAGCAGCGCGTCTGAGTGTCCGTGGTAGCAGCCTGCGAACTTGACGATCACGTCGCGTCCGGTGCACCCGCGGGCCAGGCGGACGGCCGTCATCGTCGCCTCGGTGCCCGTCGACACGAAGCGGACCTTCTCGCAGAACGGCACCCGGGCCCGGATGAGCTCGGCGAGGTCGACCTCGGCCGTGGTCGGCGCCCCGAAGCTGAGGCCGCGGGCTGCTGCGGCCTGGACGCGCGCGACCACCTCGGGGTGGGCGTGCCCCAGCAGGGCCGGACCCCACGAGCACACCAGGTCGACGTACTCGCGGCCGTCGATGTCGACGACCCAGGGGCCGCGCGCCGAGGTCAGGAACACCGGAGTCCCGCCCACCGCGCCGAACGCCCGCACCGGCGACGACACCCCCCCGGGGATGACCTCGCACGCCTGCCGATAGACCTCGTCCATGTGCGTCATCGCGTCTCCTCCTGGGTGGCCGGTGCTCGTCCGACCCTATCCCGGGCGCCAGGGGCCCGTCCGCCCTCCCGTCCCCTGGGCGGAGGTGGCAGGATCAGTCCATGCCCCACTTCGCGCGGCAGCGGGAAATCGTCGAGGTGCTCACCCGCAACGGCCTCGACCTGCTCGTCGCGGCGTCCGGCCTCGCGGCGAAGCACCCGCGCTCGACGCTGCTGAAGGCGCTCGCGCAACGGCAGGTGCACGACGAGGGCATCACCCAGCCGGCGATCGTCCGGCGCACCCTGGAGGAACTCGGGCCGACGTTCGTCAAGATGGGGCAAGTGCTCGGCACCCGGCGCGACCTCGTGACGCCCGAGTTCGCCGACGAACTCGCCAAGCTGCAGGACCGCATGATCCCGGTGCCCGTCGAGAACATCAGGGCCGTCGTCGAGGCCGAGCTCGGGGCCCCCGTGGAAGAGGTCTTCGCCTCGTTCTCCTCGCAGGCGCTCGGGAGTGCGTCCCTGGGTCAGGTCCACGCGGCGACGCTGCGCGACGGCCGTCCGGTGGTGGTGAAGGTGCTGCGGCCGGGCATTGAGGCCGTGGTCGAGTCCGACCTGGCGATCCTCGGCGACGTGGCCGCGCGGCTGTCGCGCGTCTGGGACTCCGCCCGCGACCTCAACCTCACCGGCTTCGTCGAGGAGTTCGGCCGCCAGTTGCACGGGGAGATGGACTACCGGTCCGAGGGCCGCAACGCCGAGCAGATCGCGGAGAACTTCGCCCGCCGCCGGGGGCTCCACGTGCCGACCATCCACTGGGAGTACACGACGCAGCGCGTCCTGACCATGGAACACATCACGGGGCTGAAGGTCTCCGACATCGCCGGGCTGGACGCCGCCCGCATCGATCGCCGGGCGCTGGGGCGGCGGGCGTCCCGGATCATCCTCGACATGGTGCTCGTCGACGGGTTCTTCCACGCCGACCCGCACCCCGGGAACATGTTCATCGAGCCGGACGGCACGCTCGGGCTCATTGACTTCGGGATGGTCGGCACGCTGAACGCCCAGGTGCAGGCGCAGCTGCTGGCGATGGTGGTGTCGTTCGCCTCGAGGGACAGCACGCGCCTGAGCGACGCCCTGCTCGCGTTCGCGCCGCCGCGCGGCAACGTCGACCGGATCAGGCTCAACCGGGAGATCGACCGCCTCGTCCGCGCCTACGTCGACAAGCCGCTCGCCGAGGTCGACATGGTCGAGATCGTCGACGGGCTGCTCGACATCACGCGCACCCACCACCTGCGTCCCCCGACCGAGATCACGCTGATCGGACGCATGCTGGCTCTGCTCGACGCCATCGGGCGGACGCTCGACCCGAAGTACAGCATGGTCGAGGTCCTGAAGCCGTACATCGACACCCTCATGCGGCGGCGGCTGCGGCCCGACCAGCTGCTCGAGCAGTGGGCGGCGCTGCTGACCGAGACCGCCGAACTGGGCGCGCATGCGCCGCGCCGGCTCCTGCGCATTCTGGCGCGCTACGACCAGGAGGGCGTCAAGGTTGCCGTGGACGCCGAGACGCTCGAGCCGTACATGCGCCGGTTCGAACAGCTCGGCGACCGGCTCGTGGTGGGGTTCGTGCTCGGGTCGGCGATCAGCGCCGTGGGCAACCTGGGCGCCACCGACGACAAGCTCCTGGTGCGCGTGCGGGCGCCGCTGTTGCTCGCGGGGTCCGGGGTCGTGGCGCTGCTGACGCGGTACCTGATGCGCACCGGACGCCGGCGCTGAGCACGCCGGCCTCGGCGGGGTCAGAGGCGGGGGTCGACAGGTTCGGATTCGAGGGCAAGCACTCCGAACACCGCTTCGTGGACGCGCCACAGCGGCTCGCCGGCGACGAGCCTGTCGATGGATTCGAGGCCGAGGGCGTACTCGCGCAAGGCCAGGGAGCGTTTGCGGCCAAGGTTGCGGTCGCGGAGGCGGGCGAGGTTCCCGGGTTCGGTGTAGTCCGGCCCGTAGATGATCCGCAGGTACTCGCGTCCGCGAACCTTCAGACCGGGCTGGACGAGGTGGCCCTTGGTGGTGCGGGTGAGGTTTGCGAGTGGCTTGACGACCATGCCCTCACCCCCAGCGCTGGTGAGTTCCTCCCACCACCGGACGCCGGCGGCCAGGCTGGCAGCGTCGGCGGTGTGGACGTGGTGGCGTCGGGTGGACCGGAACAGGCCGGGGTCGGCGGCCACGAGTCGGTCGGCGAGGGCGACGTGCCAGTCGTGGTCGCGATCAGCGAAGGCGGAGCCTTCCGCGGCGAGCACCTGGAAGACGGCGAGCTGGACGCCGTCCAGACCGTCGGTCGGCCACACGTAGTGCTGCCAGGCAGCGACGTAGGCGCGGGCGTTCGCCAGACGTGCGACGGTGCGAGCCAGCAGCGTCCCGACGTCGAGGCCACGGGCCTCGGCGGCGGCGAGCGCCTCGACGGCGGGTGGAAGGGCCATGAGGGCGGCGGCGCCCACAGGGGCGTAGTGGTCGCGCAGAAGCGGCCCGGCTTTCGCCGACCAGGGCAGCAGTTCGGCGTCCAGCAGCAGCCAGTCGGTGCCCAGATCGGCGAACACGCCCGCCCGGGACACGGTGTCGCGCAGGCGTCCCAGCAAGGTGGCGGTGAGGTCGGGAGCGAAGAAGGCGCGCCCGGTGCGGGTGTAGACCGATCCGCCGTGCGGGGTGAGGTAGATGACCGCCCGCGAACCCATGTGCTTCTCCTCGCACACGACCTGGTCGACGCCCCACTCGGCGAACTGGCTGAACGCCTCATCGGGGTGCTCGAGGTAGCCGTCGCGGCGAGAGGTGGCGACGGGGGACATGGTGGGCGGCAGGTAGGGCACGAGTCGCGGGTGGAGCGCGAAGCGGCTCATCACCTCCAGGGCGCCGGCGGCGTTCTCTGCGGTGATGGTGACGCGCCCCAGGGTGGCCGTCTCGATGGTGCGTTTGCCGACGACGTCCTCGAGCCTGAGTTCGTCCTCACCGCGTTGGCTGGCCGCAGCGGCGGGGAAAGGCCTGACGGGCTCGTAGTGGACGGCGAGCGCGTCGACCCCGACGGTCTCGCGCTCGGGGTAGCGCAGCGCGGAGAGCCGGCCGCCGAAGACACATCCTGTGTCGAGGCAGAGGGTGTTGTTGACCCACTCCAGCGTCGGGGTCGGGGTGTGGCCGTAGACCACCATCGCCCGGCCGCGGTACTCCTCCGCCCACTGCAGGCGCACCGGCAGGCCGTACTCGTCGGTCTCGCCGGTGGTGTCGCCGTACAGAGCGAACGAACGCACCCGGCCGGAGGCGCGGCCGTGGTAGGCCTCCTTCAACCCGGCGTGCGCCACCACGAGCCTGCCGTCGTCCAGGACGAGGTGGGACACCAAGCCGCGGCACCATTCGCGCACCTCGAGGGAGAACAGCTCGGGTTCCCCGGCCAACTCCGCCACCGTGCGCTCCAGGCCGTGGCTGAGCTGGACGGCGCGGCCGTCCAGGGCGCGGATCAACTTGGCCTCGTGGTTGCCAGGCACTGCCAGCGCGTGCCCGGAGGCGGTCATGCCCAGGGCGAGACGGAGTACTCCGACGGTGGAGGGGCCACGGTCGACCAGGTCGCCCACGAAGACCACCCGCCTGCCGTCGGGATGGTCTGCGTCCACAACAGCGCCGGACTCGTCCGTGTGGAGGTTGTAGCCGAGACGAACGAGCAGCGCAAGGAGTTCGTCGAGGCAGCCGTGGACGTCGCCGATGACGTCGAACGGGCCGTGATGCTCGCGGTAGTCGTTGAGCAGGCGGTCCCGGATGATGTTCGCCTGGCGCACCTCGTCGACACCGGACAACACGTGCACCGTGCGGAAGCCTTCCCGGCCCAGCCCACGCAGCGATTGGCGCAACTGGGCGGCCTGGCGCCGGATCGGGCCGTCACCGAAGGCGCGGTCGGCCCGGCTCCGGTTGCGTTCGATCGCGACCTCGGTGGGGACGTCGAGGACGATGGCCACCGGCAGGACATCATGGTCGCGGGCCAACTTCACCAGGCCGGCGCGGGCCTCCCTGGACGTGCTGGTGGCGTCCACCACCGTCAGCAGGCCGCGGTCGAGCCGCTTGCCCGCGATGTGGTAGAGCACGTCGAAGGCGTCGTTGGTGGCGGTCTGATCGTTCTCGTCCCCGCTGACGAGGGCACGGCAGGAGTCGGAACTGAGCACCTCGTACGGCGCGAACGCGCGCGCGGCGAAGGCCGACTTGCCGGATCCGGAAACGCCGACCAGGGCCACGAGGGCGAGGGCGGGGATGTGGAGGTCGTTCACTGGTCCTCCCGGGAGAACAGTGCCAGCTGGGTGGGCGCGCCGGCGTCCGGGTCGACCGCGCCGACACCGCGGAACTCCACCCGGTAGCCCTGTCGGGCTGCGACGCCTTCCGCCCAGGCGGCGAACTCCGCCCGAGTCCACTCAAACCGGTGGTCGGAGTGCCGCACGCTGCCGTCGGCCAGCCCGTAGCGCGGGTTGTACTCCCGGTTCGGGGTGGTGACGATCACGTGACTCGGGCGGGCGGCGCCGAACACGCCTGCCTCCAGCGACCAGATCCGATCAGGCTCCAGGTGTTCGATGACTTCGACCAGCAGGATGACGTCGAAGCCGGCCAACTGGTCGTCGCGGTACGTCACGGACGACTGCCGCAACGTGATCTTCGCGCGCTGGTGGTCGGAGAGCCGGTCGAGATTCAGCCGCCGCTCGGCGTTGCCGAGTACCCGCGGCGACACGTCCACCCCCACCACCTCGGCGATTGTCGGATCGGCGAGCATCGCTCGCAGGTAGTAGCCCTCGCCGCAACCCAGGTCGACCAGGCGACGGGCTCCAACCTCGTGGACAATCCCCATCACCGTCTCGAGGCGCTGCACCTTCAATGGGGCGACCGCCTCCTCAGCGGTGTCGTCGTCCGGCTCATCGACGCCCGAGTCGTCCAGTGCCGCCAGCCGCAGGGTGGCGTCCTCCACGAAGTCGCGACGCGAGGCGAGGTAGCGCCGCACGATCAGCTCGCGCAGCGGGTGATCGGCCAGCCAGCCCTCGCCGCGGCGAAGCAGCTTGGTGACCTCGTCCGAACTCACCCAGTAGTGCTTGGCGTTGTCCAACACCGGCAGCAGCACGTACAGGTGAGACAGCGCCGCCGCGAGCCGCACCGACCCGGTCAGGGTCAGGTCAACGTAGGGCCCCTCCCCCCAGCTGCCGTCCGGACCGAACGGCGCCGCATCGGCCACAACCTCCCAGCCCAGCGGCTCGAACAAGCGGCGGACCAGCGCCGCCCCCGCCAACGGGTCCCCACCTGCCGCGGCCCGGGCCGGGACCGCCGGCACCCTGATCTGGAGGGGCAGCGGCGCCGCCGCCAGGTCGGGGAAGGCGTCGCTGCGCCCCTTCAGTGCGGTGTTGAAGACCCTGCCCAGCGCCACCGCCAGCATCGACGAGGCTGCGTACGGGCGATCCGTGACGTAATCGGTCAGCGTCACACCCTGACGCGACTTCAGCCGGCGTCTCACCATTCCGATCGGATCGACCTCCAGCAGGAGCGCCGCCGTGACCCGTTCCGCAGAGGACTCCGGGTAGAACACCGTCGCCTCACCGACGGGCAACGTGAACGTCTGGACGCGGCCTGGATGCTTGTGCAGCAAGTGGCCGAGCGCGTAGGCGTCCGGCCCCGACAACGACACAGTCAGCAGCACGCCGCCCATTCTGGCACACCGTTCACCCGGGCCGTCGGCGGACGTAAGGCAGGCCCTCGGCGGACGTAAGGCAGGCCCTCGGCGGACGTAAGGCAGGCCCTCGGCGGAATTACACCCGGGACGCCAGTTCCAGCGCCCAGTAGGTCAGCACGATGTCGGCGCCCGCGCGGACGATGCCCGTCACCGACTCCAGGATCGCGGCCTCGCGGTTGACCCATCCGCGCTGGGCGGCGGCCTCGACCATCGCGTACTCGCCCGACACCTGGTAGGCGGCCACGGGCACGTCCGACACGGCCGCCACGTCGGCGAGCACATCGAGGTAGTACCCGGCGGGCTTGACCATGACCAGGTCCGCGCCCTCCTCGAGGTCGAGCAGCGCCTCCCGGACGCCCTCGCGCCGGTTCGCGGGATCCTGCTGGTAGGTGCGTCGGTCCCCGATCAGCGACGACCCGACCGCCTCGCGGAAGGGCCCGAAGAACGCCGACGCATACTTGGCCGCGTAGGCAAGGATCGCGACGTCGGTGAAGCCTGCGGCGTCCAGCCCGGCCCTGATCGCCCGGACCTGCCCGTCCATCATCCCCGACGGACCCACCACCTGGGCGCCCGCGCGGGCCTGCGCCACGGCCATCTCCCGGTACAACGCGAGGGTGGCGTCGTTGTCCACGCGGCCGGCGCCGTCGAGCACTCCGCAGTGGCCGTGGTCGGTGAACTCGTCGAGGCAGGTGTCGGCCATCACGACCGTCGCGTCCCCGACCTCGGCGCGGACGGCGGCCAGCCCGCGGTTCAGGATGCCGCCGTCGGCGCAGCCCAGCGAGCCGGTGGCGTCCTTGTCCTCGGGCCGCGGCACGCCGAAGAGCATGATGCCGCCCAGCCCGGCCTCCGCGACGCGGACGGCCTCGGCGCGCAGGGAGTCCACGGTGTGCTGGACGACCCCGGGCAGCGAGGAGATCGGCCGGGGCTCGGTGAGGCCGTCCGCCACGAACACCGGCAGGACGAGCTGGGCGGGGTGCACGCGCGTCTCCCGAACGAGCCTGCGCATCGCCGGGGTCGTGCGCAGGCGCCTCGGCCGCAGGGTGGGACGGTCCATGGTCAGTTCTCCTTCACCCTCGTCAGTGCCTCGAGCAGCGCGGCGGTGACGCCGGCGCCGTCCTGGGTGGTTGCCACCGCGTCGACGACGAATCCCAGCTCTGCGGCCGCCCGGGCGCTGGGGCGTCCGAACGCGACGACGCGGGTGCCGGCCGGCGGCAGTCCGAGCAGATCGTGGACGGCGCGCGCATTCGATCCGGCGGTCAGGACGACGGCGTCGTAACCCCCCTGCCGCCAGGCCTCGGTGAGCCAGTCCGGGGCGGCGTCCACGCTGGCCGTCGAGTAGCTGGCCACGATGTCGACGGTCCACCCCTTGGCGCGCAGACCCTCGGCCAGGGTGGGCCGGGCCAGTTCGGAGCCTGGCACGAGCACGCGTCCGCTCCCGGGCGGGAAGAGCTCGACGAGTGTCTCGGCGTCCGAGGCGACCCCCTGACCGGGGACGCACGGCACGAAGTCGACGCGCAGGCCGGCCTCCTGGGCCGCGCGCTGGGTTGCTGTCCCGATGACCGCGACCTTCCGGCCGAGCCCCGTCAGGGGGACCCCGGCCTCGGTCAGCGCCCGCACGGCCGTGGGGGAGGTGAACACGACCCAGTCTGCGCCGCTGGGCAGCGGGGCGGGGACGCGCGGGACGGTCCTGGTGAGGGGGACCGAGTCGACCTCGGCGCCCGCCGCACGGACGGCTGCGCTCAACGCCCCCTCCGCACGGGGCAGGAGGATCCGGCGGCCGACGAGCCCGACGCGGGTGCCGGGCGCCCAGAGGGCGTGGTCGTCGTGGAAGTCGGCGAGCTGCGACGGCCGGCTCGCGCCCAGGGGGGAGATCGCGGCGGCACCCTCGGCGAGCAGGTGCTGCGCGGCCGCGGACCCGAGCGCGACCGGGTCGGTCGGCATGGGGACGCTGCGCCGTGCGTGAACCGCCGCCGAGCCGTCCACGGAGACGACCGTGGCGCGCAGTTCGGCGACCCCGTTGACGACCTGCACGTGCGCCCCGATGGGGGCCGCACACCCTGCCTTCAGGGCGGCCAGGATGGCGCGCTCGGCCATCACGCAGAAGTGGCTCTCGGGGTGGTTGATCGTCGCGAGGGCCTCGCGGACGTCCGCGTCGTCCAGACGCCGCTCGACGGCGAGCGCGCCCTGGGCGGGCGCGGGCAGGATGTCCAGAAGGTCCGTGACCGCATCGAAACGCCCCAGCCGGGACAACCCGGCACGCGCCAGCACGACGGCGTCGAGGTCGCCCGGGTTCACACCGTCGCCGTGGACGCGCGCGAGCCGGGTGCCGACGTTCCCGCGGATCTCCACCATCACGAGGTCCGGACGCCGTGCGCGCAGCTGGGCGGCGCGGCGCGGGGAGCCGGTTCCCACGCGGGCGGCGACGGGAAGCTCGGCGAGCGTGAGGCCGTCCTTCGCGCACAGCACGTCGAAGGGGCTCTCGCGTTCGGGCACCGCGCCGATGACGAGCCCCGGCACGGTCTGGGTCGGCAGGTCCTTGAACGAGTGCACGGCGATGTCGATCCGGCCGTCCAGCAGCGCCCGGCGCAGCGCCGCGGCGAAGACGCCCGTGCCCCCGGACGCGAGCGAGCCGAGGGTCACGTCGCCCTCGGTGCGGATCGTCACGAGGTCCACCTCGTGGCCGTGCGCACGCAGCGCCTCCGCCACGTGCCCGGACTGGGTGCGCGCCAGCTCCGACCCCCGGGTCCCCAGTCGGATCCTCATCGCGTCGCCTCCTGGGTGAATCCGGTGAGTTGCACTGATCTTCCGAGCTGCGCTGATCTCCTGAGGTGCGCTGGTGCCAGGAGTTGCGCTGGTGCCAGGAGCTGCTCAACGGCGGCTTCGGCCTGCGGCAGGACGGCCGCGAGCCCGGTCCCGGCGAACCACGCCCCGGTGATCGCCAACCCGGGCAGCGCGGACGCCGCCTCGGCCAGCGCTGCCACCCGGCGCCGGTGCGCGGGGGTCTGCGGGGGCAGCGAGTTTGCGAAGTGGACGGTCATCGTTCCCCTCAGCTGCCGGGGGCTGAGCTCGACGCCGAGGAGCGTGGCGGCGTCCGCCAGCGCCTCGGCCGGGGTGGGTTCCGGGGTGGGGACGCCGGCCCGCCCGTAGCTGACCCGCAGGA
This sequence comes from uncultured Nigerium sp., assembly GCA_964653755.1. Classification (GTDB taxonomy): domain Bacteria; phylum Actinomycetota; class Actinomycetes; order Propionibacteriales; family Propionibacteriaceae; genus Propioniciclava. The sequence continues at coordinate 14,157 of CAZZGU010000008.1, forward strand.
CGTGGAGGGGCTGGCGGTCGCGGATCCACGGCCACTTGATCGAGGAGTGGGTGATCGCCTTCGCGGCGACCCGGGGCGCGTCGCCGGGGCCGGGAGCGGTCACGAGGAGCCCCGAGCCGCGCGGGGCGGCGTCCAGCGCCGGGTTGTCGAGGACGAGGGCGACCCCGACGAGGTCGGCGCCGCGGGGGAGTTCCCAGTCGCCGACCGCCAGTTCGGGCACGTCGCGGAGCAGATCGAGGGCGGCCCGTCCGTCGAGCGCCACGACGAGCCGCGGGGTCCGCAGGACGGTGGGTTCCCCGGCAGGCTCGCCGGGCAACCAGGGATGGGCGGCCCGGCGGCGGGGGCGAACGGTCACGAGCCAGTCGTCGCCGTCGCGGGCGATGCCGGTGACCAGTTGTTCGGTCCAGACTTCGCCGCCCGCGGCGTTGATGCGGTCGACGAGCGCGTCCACGAGCCGGAAGAGGCCGCCCTCGACCGACGAGACGACCGCGCCGGAGGGTGCGGCCGCGCGTTGCGCCGCAGCGGCGGCGGTCAGGGAGCCCGTTCGGGCGAGCGCCTGGCGCAGGCCGGGCGTGATGGTGTCCACGTCGAGAGTGGACGGGTGCGCCGAGTGGACGCCTCCCGCGACAGGCGCCACGAAGGTGTCGAGCACCTCGCGCCCGAGCCGCGCCTCCACGAAGGACGCCAGGTCGGTCAGGTCCGCGCCCGCCTCCGGGCCCAGGGTGAGGTCGCGGCGGGCCCGGGCGAGGCCGGCGGGGGAGAGGTTCGCGGTGACCACGGGGTCGTCGAGGCTGGTCGGGATGCCGAGAACGCCGTGCGGGATCGCGAACGCGCGACCGCCGTCGCGATGGGAGTAGATCCACGACGACCCGGCTGGTTCGATGACGTGCAGGCCCAGTTCGGCGCACAACGCCGCGGTGTAGCGGCTGCGGCGCGCGAACGACTCCGCGCCCAGGTCGACGTGCACATCGCCCAGCCGGGCGCCGAACACGAGGCCGCCGCAGCGCGTCCGCGCCTCCAGGACCATCGGAGTGACGCCGCGGCGGGTGAGCTGGTAGGCGGCGTTGAGGCCGCCCAGGCCGCCGCCGACGACGATGGCCTCCGCGTCGGGCTCCAGCCGCTCCGATCCTGGGCGCGGGAGGGCTGTCACAGCGTGTGCACCAGAGCGACAAGGCGCGTCAGGACGTCGGGGTCCGTCGTCGGCGGGACGCCGTGGCCCAGGTTGATCACGTGCCCCGGCGCCGCCCGGCCCTTCTCGACGACGTCGCGGGCGTGCGCCTCGAGCGCGTCCCAGCCGGCGGCCAGCAGGGCCGGGTCGATGTTGCCCTGCAGGGGCGTGCCGGGCAGGATCGCGGCCGCCTCGTCCATGCCCGTGCGGTAGTCGACGCCCACGGCGTCCGCGCCGGCGTCGCGCAGTTCGCGGAGCAGGTGGCCGGTGCCTGTGCCGAAGTGGATGCGGGGCACCCGGCCGGCCACGGCGTCCAGGGCGAGGCGGGAGTAGGGGGCGACGCGGGCGGCGTAGTCCTCGCGGCGTAGCGAGCCGGCCCAGCTGTCGAAGAGCTGGACGGCCGACGCGCCGGCGTCCACCTGGGTGCGCAGGAACTCCCCGGAGATGCGGGCGCACCAGGTCAGCAGGCGGTCCCAGGAGGCCGGGTCGGCGTGCATGAGCGCGCGGGCCGCGAGGTGGTCGCGCGACGGCCGGCCCTCGACGAGGTAGGCGGCGAGCGTGAACGGGGCCCCGGCGAAGCCGATGAGCGGCGTCCAGTCCGCGTCGCCGGAGGGGGTGTGCGCGAGCTCGGCCAGGACGAGCCTGACAGCCGCCGTGATCGCCGAGGCGTCCCCGGGCTCGCGCGCCACCAGCCGGTCGACGTCGGACGCGCTGCGCACCGGCGCGTCCAGCACCGGGCCGACGCCGGGAGCGATGTCGACGCCCACGCCCGCCAGCTTGAGGGGCACCATGATGTCGGAGAAGAAGATCGCCGCGTCGACCCGGTGCCGGCGAACCGGCTGCAGGGTGATCTCGGCGGCGAGTTCGGGGGTGAGGCACGACTCGAGCATCTCCGTGCCGCGCCGCACCTCCCGGTATTCGGGAAGCGAGCGTCCGGCCTGGCGCATGAACCAGACGGGCAGGCAGGCCGGGCGGCGTCCGGACAGCGCCTCGAGCAGCGGGGGCAACGTCGATGTCACGTGGCGATTGTGCCTCACTGCGCAACGGGTGCTTCAATGGGCCTCACTGTGGGACTTCATCTTTATTCGATCCACCACGAGGACCACGGTCTGGAGGCGGTGGAAAGAGTCGCCCCGGCCGTTCCCGGGCTGGGCCGACGACTGGTGGCTGACAACGGCGACATCCGCGGTGCCGTCGTCCTATCCACGTGCAATCGGGTCGAGATCTACCTCGACACCGACGGCCAGCAGGAGCGGGCCATGATCGCCCGGCGCGTCCGCGAGGCCATCGCAGCAGGGCTGCCCGCTGGCGCTGACGCGGCGGGCTGGAAGACCCTGCCGCTGCGCGTCCGGCACGCCACCGAGGTGCTGTGGCACCTGTTCGGAGTGGGCGCCGGGCTCGATTCCATGGTGGTGGGGGAACGCGAGATCGCCGGACAGCTCCGCCGGGCGCTCAAGCAGGCCCACGCCGAACGGACCGCGACCTACCTCCTCACCGAGAGCATCGAGCAGGCGCTCCGGACGTCGCGCCAGGTCTCGCACCTCACCAACCTCGCCGCCACGGGTCGCTCGGTCGTCTCCGTGGGGCTCGACCTGCTGGAGCGCGACTGGCGAAGCACCCGCGTCCTGCTGCTCGGCACGGGGGCCTACGCGGGCGCCGTCCTCCATGACCTGGGGGTCCGCGGGTGCAGTGACATCGCCGTCCACTCCTGCAGTGGCCGCGCCGAGGCGTTCGCGGCGAGCCACCACGTGGCGGCGGTGACGTCGCTGGCCGCCGCATTGGCGGAGGCCGACGTGGTCGTGACGTGCCGGGGGCTGGGGGTGCCGATCCTCACGCCGTCCCAGATCGAGCCGGCCATGGCCGCGCGCGACGGGCGTGAGCTTGCGCTCGTGGATCTCGCACTCTCCCGTGATGTCGACCCGGCGGTCGCCGAGGTCGCCGGAGTCACCCTGCTCGACCTGGCCGCAGTTCAGGCCCACGTCCCGGACGTCTGCGCGCGCGAGGTGGGTCGCGCGCAGCAGCTCGTGGCGGCCGGCGTGGAGGACCTGCTGCTCAGGCTCAAGGGCCGCCAGATGGACCCGGCCGTCGTCGCCCTGCGCGACGTGATCGCGGAGATGGTCGAGGACGAGATCACACGCCTGCCCCAGGGCCGTCCGGTGACCGGCGAGGAGGCCGCGCACGCGTTGCGCCGGTTGGCGGCGCGCTTGGTGCACGTGCCGAGCGTGCGCGCCCGCAAGGCGGCCGAGGAGGGCCGCTCCGAGGAGTATCTCGCCGCCCTCACCGAGTTGTACGGCATCGAGCCGCGGGTGCGGTCGGTGCTGCACAACCTCGAGATCGACGGCCCGGCCGCGGCGCCGGCGTCCGTGCCCCCCGAGACCCTTGACGAGGACCGGTGTCCCTACACCGGCTACGACCTCACCGACCTGGGCGCCCGCGTCCGCAAGGAGGCCATGTGACCACGCTCGCCCCGTACGACGCCGTCCTCGTCGTCTCGTACGGCGGCCCGCGCGGCCCCGAGGACGTGCTGCCGTTCATGCGCAACGCGACCCGCGGGCGCGGGGTGCCGGACGAACGCCTCGTGGAGGTCTCCGGGCACTACCAGTTGTTCGGAGGGGTGTCGCCGATCAACGAGCGCAATGACGAACTCCTGGACGCCCTGCGCGCCGAGTTGGCCGCGCGGGGCGTCGAGGTGCCGGTGGTCATCGGCAACCGCAACTGGACCCCGTTCATCGCCGATGTCCTGCGCTCGCTGAGTGACGGGGGAGCGCAACGGGTGCTCGTCGTGTTGACCGCGGCCTACGCGTCGTACTCCGGATGCCGGCAGTACCGCGAGGACCTCGCCGCCGCGCTGGACGCCCTCGGCGGCGGCCCGCTGCTGGACAAGATCGGCCCCTACGCCGAGACCGACGGCTTCGTGTCCGCGAACGCGCACGCGCTGGTTGCGGCGCTGAACCAGGTCGAGGCATTGACGCCGGCCGAGGTCACGGAAGCGTCCGCCGATTCCGCCGAGGGCCTGCCTTCCGCCCGCCGAGGGCCTGTGCTAGCTGGGTCCGCACCCTCACCGGACCTCCATTCCGCCCGCGTGCTGTTCGTGACCCATTCGATTCCGGCGGCGATGGACGCGGCGTCCGGGCCCGGCGGCCCCGAAGGCACGTACGCCGCCCAGCACCTCCGCGTTGCCGAGCGCGTCGTGGCGCAGGCCGCCGAGTCGTTGGGGTTCGCGCCCGAGTGGGAGCTGGTCTACTGCTCGCGCTCGGGGGCGCCGCACATCCCGTGGCTGGAGCCCGACGTCAACGACCGGCTCGCCGAGCTCGCGGCTGAAGGCGTGACGCGGGTGGTGGCCGCCCCGATCGGATTCATCAACGACCACATGGAGGTCGTCTTCGACCTCGACACCCAGGCCCACCAGACCGCGGACGGCCTCGGCCTGGAGTACGTGCGCGCCGCGACCGCCGGGACCGACCCCGCCTTCGTCGGCATGCTCGCCGACGAGATGCTGGTGCGGGCGGCCGTGGCCCGCGGGGAGGCCGAGCCGCGCGCCGGCGTCCGGAACTGCACGGCGACGTGCTGCCTCAGCGGACGCCCGGGCGCCCGGCCCGCGCCCGCCGCCTGTTCCAGCGACCCGGAGGACGCCCGATGACCCAGCCCGCCCAGAACCAGCCTGCCCAGAACCATCCCAACCAGAACCAGCCCAAGACCCCCGGCGCGCCCTTCAGCGGCGACCCCCGCGACACCTACGTGGCGCCCGAGGAGGTCAACGCGGGCGTCCACTACGTGGCGTACAGCGTGTTCAGCCTGGACACCACGCTCCCCGAGGACGACGACCTGCGCGAGGACTGGGTCGTCGCCACGGTGGGCGCCGTGGAAGCCGCGGGGGTGACGATTCGCGGCTGGTACGACCTTGCTGCATTCCGAGCGGACGCCGACCTCATGGTCTGGCTCCTCGCCGACGACCCCGAGAAGCTGCAGGATGCGTACCACCGGCTGCGGGGCGGGTTCCTGGGCCAGTGTCTCGCGCCGGTCTGGTCCGTGGTGGGGGTGCACCGGCCCGCCGAGTTCAACAACGCCCACACCCCGGGCTGCTTCAGCGGGATCGCGCCGAGGCCCTGGGTGACGGTCTACCCGTTCGTTCGCAGCTACGAGTGGTACTACCAGGACGCCGCGAAGCGGTCGCACATGCTGCGCGTCCACGGGCAGGCCGCCCGGGACTTCCCGGACGTCATCGGGTCGACGACGGCCTCGTTCGCGCTCGGGGACTACGAGTGGCTGCTGGCCTTCGAGGCCGACGAACTCCACCGACTCACCGACGCGATGCGCGCCCAACGGGCGGTGGAGGCGCGCCTCCATGTGCGGGTCGAGACGCCCTTCTACACCGGCCGTCGCATCGAGCTGGCCGACTGGGCCGACCGACAGCCGCTGGCGTAGGTGGTGTGGGGCGGGTAGGCGGGGTCCACCTGTCGTGTGGACGTTCACCTGTCGTGTGGTCGGGTCTACCTGTCGTCTGGGCGTTCACCTGCGATGTATCGCAGGTGAACGCACACATGACAGGTGAAGTCGGCTCTGACCACCCCCGCGTCCAGGCTGACAGGCTCTACGCGGCGTCGGCCCTCACCCCCCGCGTCGAGGCCCTTCCCGCGTCACGACTCTCCGCGCGTCGACAGGGTCAATCCCGCCGGACGCCGGCGCGCACCAACTCCAGCTGGGCGAGCCGGGCCGTGACAGCTGCGTCGCCGCGCCGCCAGCCGGCCACCGGGTCCGGCCCGACGGACGCCAGCGCCCGGCCCGAAGCCGTGGTCAGGGCCCGCAGCGCGAGGAGGTCGACACCGTCGGGACTCTCGGCGAGCTCGGCGGCGTGGCGTGACCGCACCCAGAACCGGATCCGCCACGGGAGCCAACTGAACATCGCCAGCAGCGTGGGGACGAGGAAGATGATCCAGCCGGTCCAGGTCGCCATGGTGGCCACGGTCGCCGACGCCCCCTGAGTGGAGGCGATGATGCCGCTCAGTCCGTCGGCGATGCTGTCGATCGGGCCGCGCAACTGGTCGCCGACCCAGGGCACCGAGCCGACCTGGGCGGCGGCGTCCGCGCTGCGTTCCTGGAGGTCCCGGGCGGCGACTGCGGTCTGGTCAAGCGGGGTCGTCACCGCCCGGACCGTCACGTCGGCCGCTCGCCCGGCCCACCACGACCCGACGCACCAGGCGAGCAGGAACAGGTCCCCGACGACCTGGCCGGCGAGGCGGGGCGCTGAACGCGAGTAGAGGGCCACGGCCGTCCCCTCAGAGCAGGAAGCGGTAGAACGGGCTGTCGGGGGAGACGACCTCGACCTTGATGGGGCTGGCCTCCATGCGAGCGAGCAGGGCGTCGTAGTCGGCGGGGTTGCCCAATTCGATGCCGACCAGGGCGGGGCCCGTCTCACGGTTGGAGCGCTTGGTGTACTCGAACAGGGTGATGTCGTCGTCGGGGCCGAGCACCTCGTCGAGGAACCGTCGCAGCGCTCCGGGCTCCTGCGGGAAGTTGACGAGGAAGTAGTGCTTGCGGCCCTGGTAGACCAGGGCACGCTCGACGATCTCGGAGTAGCGGGACACGTCGTTGTTGCCGCCGGAGATGATCGCGACCACGACCTCGCCGGGCCTGGGCTTGTAGAGCCCGAGCGCGGAAGGGGCGAGCGCCCCGGCGGGCTCGGCGATGATCCCCTCGGTCTGGTAGAGGGCGAGCATCTCGGAGCAGATACGGCCCTCCGGGATCGCCATCATCTTCGGCTGGAACCGGTTGGCGACCGCGAACGTCAGGTCGCCGGCGCGGCGGACCGCGGCGCCGTCGACGAAGGTGTCCACGCTCTTGAGCTCCCGCGGTTCGCCGGCGTCCAGCGCCACTGCCATACAGGCGGCCCCTGCCGGCTCCACGCCCACGACCTTCGTCTGCGGTGCGTAGGCGTGCAACCAGACGAGCGAACCGGCCAGCAGCCCGCCGCCCCCGACGGGGATCAGCATCGTGTCGGGGGCCTTGCCGAGCTGGACGACGACCTCGCGGGCGACGGTGCCCTGCCCGGCGATGGTGCGGGCGTCGTCGAAGGCCGGGACGATGACCGCCCCCGACTCCACGGAGTCGTGCTTGGCCGCGGCGGACGCCTCGTCGTAGGTGTCGCCCACCACGACGAGTTCGACATACGCCCCGCCGAGGGAGAGCATGCGTTCCCGCTTCTGGCGCGGCGTGGTCGAGGGGACGTAGATCCTGCCGCGGATGCCCAACCGTGCGCAGGCCATCGCGACGCCCTGGCCGTGGTTGCCGGCCGACGCGCAGATGACCCCGGCGGCCCGCTGGTCGTCGTCGAGTTGGGCGATGAGGTTGTAGGCGCCCCGCAGCTTGTAGGAGCGGACCGGCTGGAGGTCCTCGCGCTTGAGCCACACCTCGGCGCCGGTGGCCTGGGAGAGCCGCTCGTCGTACTGGAGGGGCGTCTGCAGGGCCACCCCCTCGAGCCGGATCGCCGCCACGTCGATGTCGGACGCCGTGGGTCCGGCCGGGCGCGGCCGGGTGACGGCCGCTCTCGCTCGGGCGTCGTCGGCGTCCTCGTGCGCGGGCGGGAGCAGGGTGTGGTCGGTCGTCACCGGGCCATTCTGCCCTGTCGCGGCAAGGGGCGCACCGCGGCCGCGGCGGTGAGCTCCTCGAGGTCGGGCGCGGGGCGTTCGAGTTCCGCGCGCTCGGGCAGGGCCAGCCGGCGCGTCTCCTCGAGGAGCTCGGGGGCGGTCACGCTCCGGGCGTGTTCCTCGCTGGCGTGCAGGCTCGCCAGCTCCTGGTCGGAGACCTGGAGGTCGCGGAACCGGCGGGCAGTCACCAGGACGCGCGACTCAAGGGATCCCAGCGCGTCGTTGTAGGCCCTCACCGTGGAGTTGAGGGAGCGGCCGATCTTGTCGAAGTGGGCCCCCATCGTGCCCAGCCGGTCGTAGAGCTCCCGCCCGAGCTTGAACACCTCGGCGGCGGAATCGGCGAGGGCGGCCTGCTTCCAGGAGTACGCGACGGCCCGCAGCATCGCGATGAGCGTCGTGGGCGTGGCGAGCACGATGCCCTTGTGGGCGGCGTACTCATGCAGGTCGGGCAGCTGCGCCAGGGCCTCGGCGGCGAGCGCCTCGCTCGGCATGAACAGCACCACGAACTCAGGGGTGGCCGTGTCCGCCTTGAAGTAGGACTTGCCCGACAGCTGGTCGATGTGGCTGCGCACGTTTCTCGCGAAGGACTGCAGCAGGCGGCTCTGTTCGGACGGGTCGGCAGCCTCCTGCGCGTCGAGGAACGAGGTCAGCGGGACTTTGGAATCCACGTAGACGAACTTGCCCTCGGCCAGCGTGACCTTCATGTCGGGGCGGATCGTCCGGTCCTCCGAGGTCTGCGAGGTCTCCTGGAGGCGGAAGTCGCAGTACTCCAGCATGCCGGCGACCTCAGCAACGCGCTTCAGCTGCATCTCGCCCCAGGCGCCCCGCACCTGCGGCTTGCGCAGCGCGGTCGAAAGCGCGCTGGTCTCCCGGCGCAACTCCTCGCCGGTGACCCGGACCGCCGTCACCTGGTCGCGCAGCTCGGTCGACAGCTTCACGCGTTCCTTCTCCACCTCGGTCAGGCGTGTGTTGAAGCGCTCGAGGCTCTCCTTGACCGGCTGGAGGAGCTGCTCCGTGGCGCGCAGGCGGTGCTCGGCAGTGGCCTCCGCCTTCTGCGCCTGCGCGTCGAGGCTCTCCGCCGACAGGACCTTGAACTGGCTGACCAGCGAGTCGCGATCACGTGCCAGCTCCTGCGCCCGGCCGATCGCGGCGTCGCGCTCGGCCCGGGCGGCCACCACGCTCGCCTCGAGCCCCGCGACCCGGGCAAGGGCGTCGGCCCGCTCCCGTTCCGCCTCCGCCCGCGCCCGGGCCTCGTCGGCGCGCAGTCGGTTCAGCAGCGCGTCCGCCGATGAGCGGGTGGCGCGCAGCATGAACCAGGCCGCCAGTGCCCCTACCCCCAAGGCGACCAGCACCAGGGCGACCAGCACCAACGCGTCCACGGACAGCCCCACGTTCTCCATACCCGTGAGTCTGCCGGGGGCCTCCGACACTTCTTGCGACCGACACGGGTCGCCCCGGATCAAGCCCCCACGGGCTGGTGGTGGCTCCGCGGGATCCCGGCGGCCCGGTAGGCCTCCTCCTCGTCGAGGGTCTCCTTCTCCAGGAGTTGCACCACGATGGCGTCCAGCTTGTCGCGGTGCTCCCCCAGCAGCCGGATGGCCTCCGCCTCGCACTGACGGAGGATGTCGCACGCCTCGGCGTCCACGGCGGCGAGAGTGTTCTCTGCGATGCCCAGCATGCGGGGGTCACCGTCGTTGCTCAGCACCGACACCGGCCCGATCTTGCTGGACATGCCCCAGCGCCCCACCATCTGGCGGGCGATGGCCGTGGCCTTCTCGAGGTCGTTGTCGACGCCGGTCGTGGTCACCCCGAGCACAACCTCCTCGGCGGCCAGCCCGCCCAGCATCCCGATGATGCGTCCGCGCAGGTAGGCCTCGTCGTAGCCGTACCGGTCCTCCTCGGGCGTGCTCAGCGTGACCCCGAGCGCCCGCCCGCGGGGGATGATCGAGATCTTGCGCACCGGGTCTGCACCGTTCTGCAGCATGCCCAGCAGTGCGTGCCCCGCCTCGTGGTACGCGGTGCGCCGCCGCTCCTCGGCCGGCATCACGACGTTGCGCGCCACACCCAGCTGCACCTTCTCCAGAGCGTTGAGCAGGTCGGCCTGGGTGACGGTTTCCGCACCGCGCTTGGCGGCCAGGATCGCGGCCTCGTTGACGAGGTTGGCCAGCTCGGCACCGGTCATCCCGGGGGTCACCCGGGCGACCACCTGCAGGTCGGCGTCGGCGTCCAGGGGCACCTTGCGGGTGTGCACCGCCAGGATCTGCGCCCGGCCCTCCCGATCGGGGGCGTGCACCGTGATCTCGCGGTCGAACCGGCCGGGGCGCGTGAGTGCGGGGTCGAGGATGTCTGCCCGGTTCGTGGCGGCGAGCACGACCACGCCCTCGGTGCCGTCGAAGCCGTCCATCTCGGTCAGGATCTGGTTGAGCGTCT
>CAZZGU010000009.1:0-13804 GCA_964653755.1 uncultured Nigerium sp.
TCGACGACCTGGTGACCGAGGTGGTCACCCCTGTGGACTGCGTCGACCCCGCGGACCCCGACGACACGGCGACTCGTCACCGAAAGCCGTCCCCGGACATGCTCCTGCTGGCCGCGGGACGCCACCAGGTGCGCGACGGGGAGCGGCTCCGCTCCCTGAGGACCGGCGACATGGTCATGGTGGGCGACCAGATCCTCAAGGACGTCGTGGCTGCACGCCGGGCGGGCGCCCTCGCTCTCCTCGTCCCGCGCGAGGGCCGCGGGGACCACCCCGCGGTGCGCCTGCTGCAGCGCCCCCTCGAGGTGGTCCTGCGTGCCGTTCTCGGGCTTCCTGTGCGTCGGTCGGGCTGGCCGTCCGCGCTCGCCGCGAAGCCCCGATCCCGCTAGCGCGACGCCTCGGCCTCGCGCTGGGCGTCCGACACCTGCGCGGCCTCGGCGTCGGCCCGCCGGCGTGAGGCCACCAGGGACGTCACCGTGGTGATCGCGAGGACGCCGACGATCACGCCGAGCGAAGCGAGCGTCGGGACGGTCGGGACGAAGTCCCACACGCCGTGCGCCCAGTGCAGGACGAGCTTCACGCCGATGAAGCCCAGGATGATGGCGAGTCCGTAGCTGAGGTGCACGAGCTTGGCGAGCACGCCCTGCAGGACGAAGTACAGGGCCCGCAGCCCGAGGAGTGCGAAGGCGTTCGTCACGAAGACGAGGTAGGGGTCGCCGGTGATGCCGTAGACGGCCGGGACGGAGTCGATGGCGAAGAGCAGGTCCGTGGCGAGGATGGCGATGGTGACCAGCGCGAGCGGGGTGAGCGCGCGGCGTCCGCCCTCGACCACCGACATGCGGGTGCCGCGGTAGTCGTCGGTGATCGGCACGAAGCGGCGCACGACCTTCACGATGCGAAGTTCGGACACGTCGGTGTCGTGCGCGTCCGCGCCGGCGTCCCGCCAGACCTTGACCGCGGTCACGAGCAGGATGGCGCCGAAGACCAGGAAGGTGATGGCGAAGTTCGCCAACAACGCCGCGCCGAGCGCGATGAAGATGCCGCGCATGACGAGCGCCCCGGCCACGCCGATCAGCAGAACCCGTTGCTGGAGCGCTGCCGGAACGGCGAAGCCGGTGAGCAGCAGCATGAAGACGAAGAGGTTGTCCACCGACAGGGACTTCTCGACCAGGTAGCCGGTGTAGTACTCCAGACCGGTCTGGGAGCCGAACTGCGTCGTGACGAAGACGCCGAAAGCCAGCGGGAGCGCGATGTAGAAGACCGACCAGCCAGCGGCCTCGCGCATCGAGACCTCGTGGGGCTTGCGGGTGATGATGAAATCGAGGACGAACAGCGCCACGACGGCGGCGATGGTCCAGCCCCACAGGACGGGGGTGCCGACGGTGGACAAGTTGCCCACCTCGGCGGGCACGAGGCTCGGCATGGGGGCGGTCATGGGGACCGGCATGGTGGGGTTCACGGGAGGTCTCTCCTCAGATCGTTGATCGGTCTGAGGTCTCCTTCACCTGTGGGCCAGGCGCTCGCCCCGAGGGCCTGGGGGCCCGTACTGTCCGGAGCGAGGCTTGTGAAGTACTCCCCTCACGCTTGATGTTAGTTGAACTTTCAGCCGGAACGCAAGGCCCCGCGGCAACCGCCGGTCAGGCGAGGCGATTCACCATGGACGCCGCCGCGCGGCCCACGTACTCGCGCAGTTCGGCGTCCTCCGCCTCGGGCAACCCGAGGGAGTCGAGGGCCGCGTGCATGTGGCGCAACCAGCGATCCCGCTGGTCGGGTGTGACGGCGAAGGGGGCGTGACGCAGGCGGAGCCTCGGATGGCCGCGCTGCTCGGAGTAGTCCCGCGGTCCGCCCCAGTACTGCTCGAAGAAGAGCCGGAGCCGCTCGTTCGCCGGGCCGAGATCTTCCTCGGGGTAGAGCGCACGCAGCACGGGATCGCCCGCGACACCGGCGTAGAAGGCGTCCACGAGCCTCACGAAGGTCGCGCGCCCGCCGACGCGGGCGTAGAAGCTGGGCGGCTCGGTGTCATCCACGTGCCCATTGTGCCCCGTAGGCTGTCGCGCGTGACCGTCAGCCTGCCCGTCGCGCGCCCCTCCGAGCGTGGGGTGGATCCCCGCGGCATCCTCACCTTCCTGGAGGCCGCGGCCGCCGACCCTCGCCTCGAACCACACTCGCTCGTCATCCTGCGCAGGGGCACGCTGGTCGCCGAGGGGTACTGGGCGCCCTACCGCGCCGACGACCGTCCGCTGGTCTACTCGGTCAGCAAGACGCTCGTCGCAACGGCCGTGGGGCTCGCGGTCGGCGAGGGCCTGCTCGCGCTGGACGATCGGATCGTCGACCTGCTGCCCTCCGACGTGCCTCCGGACGCCGGCGCGCGCGTCCGCGAGATCACGGTGCACCACCTGCTGGCGATGTCGACGGGTCACGACACCGACACGATCGCCGCGCTCCAGGCACGCCCCCCGTCCGAGTGGGCGCGGGCGTACCTCTCCCTCGAACCGGCCGCGCCCGTGGGCTCCCGACACGTCTACGACAACGGGGCCTCCTGGTTGTGCGGGGAGCTGGTCCGGCGACGCAGCGGCGAGTCACTGCTGGGGTACCTTCGCGCCCGCGTCCTGGCGCCCCTCGGGCTTGGCGACGTCACCTGGGACGCCGACCCTTTGGGCCGCGAGTACGGCTGGTCCGGGGCGCACGTCCCGACCCGGGGGTTGGCGGCGCTCGGCGAGCTGTACCGCTGCGACGGGGTCTGGGAGGGCCGCCGCCTCCTGCCCCCCGGTTGGGCGGCGCAGGTCGGGACCTGCCACATCCCGAGCACGAACGAGAAACCCGACTGGACGCTGGGGTACGGCTACCAGGTCTGGCAGGGGCGGGAGGGGTACCGTCTCGACGGCGCGTACGGGCAATTCTCGTTCGTGCTGGGCGAACGGGAGTCGGTGATCGCCCTGACCGGCGGCCAGTCCTCGACGCAGGAGTTGGTCGACCTGATCTGGGAGCACCTGGTCCCCGCGCTGGGCGCCATGCCGGACGCCAGCACGCCGGACACCGAGGCACGGGCAGCGGAGGAGCAACTCGCCGCGCGGCTGGCCGGCCTGTCGCTGGCCGCGCCGGCGGACGCGGGGGCGTCCGGCCCCTGGAGGGCTGCCGGGCCTGTCGCCACGGACCCCACGCTCTCCCACGACCCCGAGCCGCAACGCAACCTGCCGAGCCTCGCCGACGTCCACGCCGGACGCGACGCCGGCGGCTTCGTGGTCGCGATGACGTACGCCGGACGACCGATCCGCCTGCAGGTGCCTGAGGGCGGGGAGTCCTGGCGGCGCACGTCCCTCCTTCTCGGCGACGTCGCCGTGCCAGTGGCTGTGACCGCCGGCGCGGACGCCGCGGGCGGGCTGTCGCTGGACGTGGCCTTCGTCGAGACGCCCCACATCCTCCATCTCCGAGTCGAGCCCTCCCACGGCACGGCGGGGATGGGCCGTGCCCGGATGGCCTGGAACGTGCCCCCGCTGCACGAGGGCGGTCTGGAAGCACTCCGGGCCCACTGACTGGGCCCGGCGCGCTCCGAGCGTGTGGCGCCCCCGGCGCGATTCGAACGCGCGCGCGACAGATTAGAAGGCTGCTGCTCTATCCCCTGAGCTACGGGGGCCACACCGCGATTCTAGGTGTAGGTTCGCCGGATGAGCACGCCGGAGGCCCTCACCCCGGGGCAGTGGCGTTCACTCGGCATCACGATCTATCTGCCCACCGCCCTGTCGATGGTGGGCTTCGGCGCGGTGACCCCGCTGGTCGCGTTGACCGCCCGCGCACTGGGCGCCTCGGTGCCGCAGGCGTCCTTCATCGTCGCGCTCCTGGGCCTCGGCGGCCTCCTCGGCGCCCTGCCGGCCGGAGTGCTGGCCGACCGTTTCGGAGAGAAGCGGGCCCTCATGGGCGCCCTCACGATCGATGCAGTCTGCATGCTGGCCGCGTTCGTGGCGCCGAACCTGTGGGTGCTGGGGGGCGCGGTCCTCGTGGTCGGACTGGCGAGCGCCATGCTCCTGCTGGCGCGGCAGTCCTACCTCACCGGGGCCGGGGCCGCGGTGGTCGTCACCTGGGGCATCGGTGCCGCCTACGTGCTGGCCGCGATCACCAGCCTGCTGGCTGCGGCGATCACGGGCCTCCTGCCTGACCTCCCGCCCACGCCGCACGCCCACGACCCCGAGTCCCCGACCCAATTGGGACCCATCCTGCGCGCCCACGCGCGCACGTACCTCACGATCGGGCTGGGGGCGGCCGGCCTCATGCTGGTGCGCGCGTCCCGGGACGCGCTCCTCCCCTTGTGGTGCGAGGCGCAGGGCCTCTCCGCGGCAACCACGAGCCTGATCTTCGCGCTGAGTTCGGGCGTCGACATGTTGCTGTTCTACCTCGGCGGCACCCTCATGGACCGCTTCGGACGCCGCGCCGTCGCCGTCCCGGCGATGGTCATCATGGGCGCCTGCTTCGGGCTGCTCCCCCTCACCGCGTCTGCGGCCGCGATCGCGCTGGTCGCCGTGGGCCTCGGCCTGGGAAACGGGATCTCCTCCGGGGTGGTCATGACCCTGGGGTCGGACGCCTCCCCGCACGTCGGCCGGTCGAAGTTCCTCGCGGGCTGGCGGCTCACCACCGGGCTCGGGCAGGCAGGCGGCCCGGTCCTTGTCACCGCGATCACCGCAGTGACATCGCTGACCTGGGCGGCCGTGTCGATCGCGATGCTCGCGGGCGTGGGCGCCGCCTGGCTGTGGTACTGGGCCGGTCGGCGTCCCGGAGAGGGTCGGGGCTAGTCGCCGACAGCCTCGCGGCCCCGGCGGACCAGCAACGGATCCGGCGGATAGACCACGGAGTTGTCGCGGCCCTCGTAGTCGAACTGGTTGAGGAAGGCCCGCATCGCGCTGAGCCGCGCGCGCTTCTTGTCGTTGCTGCGGATCGTGATCCAGGGCGCGTGATCGGTGTCGGTGGCCGCGAACATGGCCTCCTTGGCGTCGGTGTAGTCCTCCCACCGGTCAAGCGACTCAAGGTCCATCGGCGACAGCTTCCATCGTCGGACAGGGTCGATCTGCCGGATGGCGAACCGGGTCCGCTGCTCGCGCTGCGTGACGGAGAACCAGAACTTCGTCAGGTGGATTCCGGCGTCGATGATCATGCGCTCGAACTCGGGGACCTGCTTCACGAAGGTGTCGTACTCCTCCTGCGTGCAGAAGCCCATGACGCGCTCCACACCGGCCCGGTTGTACCAGGAGCGGTCGAACAGCACCATCTCGCCCAGAGTCGGGAAGTGCTGGATGTAGCGCTGGAAGTACCACTGCCCCTGCTCGGTCGTCGTCGGCTTGTTCAGCGCGACGACGCGGGCGGCTCGCGGGTTGAGGTGCTCGGTGAACCGCTTGATCGTGCCGCCCTTGCCTGCGGCGTCCCGACCCTCGAAGAGGAGGATGTGCCGGATGCCGTGGTCCTGGCCCCAGTACTGCAGCTTCAACAACTCGATCTGGAGCCGGTACTTCTCGGCCTCGTAGTCCTCGCGTGCCATGAGCTCGTCGTAGGGGTAGTCCTGCCGCCAGGTCTCGACTGCGCGGCCGCCCGGATCGATGAGCTCGGGGTCCGGTCCATGGGAGTCGGCGACCGAGTAACCCTCGTTGATGAGCTTGTCGATGAACTCGCGCAGGTTCTCGCGCTGGGCCGGCGCCTCGTCGAGGATGTCAGCCAGGTCGTACGGGTCCACGCGCATCTCCTCGCCGAGTGGTTGGGTGGCCACAGCCTAGCGTGGGGCCTCGTAGAGTGGGCTCGTGACTGACCGGATGGTGTGGATCGACTGCGAGATGACAGGCCTCGACCTGGCGAACGACGCGCTGGTGGAGGTGGCCGCGCTCGTGACCGACAGCAACCTCACCGTGCTCGGAGAGGGCGTCGACGTGATCATCCGACCGTCCGACGAGTCACTTGCCGCCATGGGCGACTTCGTCCGGGCCATGCACGAGCGCTCCGGGCTGCTGGACGCGCTGGCGTCCGGCACAACGCTCGCGGACGCCGAGGAGCAGGTCCTCGCCTACGTACGTCAACACGTCCCCGAGCCGCGCACGGCTCCCCTGGCCGGCAACTCCATCGGCACGGACCGGGCCTTCCTCGCCCGGGACATGCCGGGACTCGAGGGCCACGTGCACTACCGCAACGTGGACGTCTCCTCGGTGAAGGAGCTCGCCCGCCGCTGGCTCCCTCGCGCCTTCTACAACGCGCCCGCCAAGGTCGGCAACCACCGCGCCCTGGCCGACATCGTCGAGTCCATCGAGGAGTTGCGCTACTACCGCGAGGCCGTTTTCCTGCCTCCCCCGGGACGCCCCAAGTCCGAACTGCGCGCGCTGGCGGCGCGGCACCGGGGAGCCGTGCGGGCCGCCCCCGCGGATTTCGCGGTCGACGCCGGAACGCGGTAGGCTTCTGGGCGCTGTCGGGTTTCCCCGACGCATGGTGGGTATAGCTCAGTTGGTAGAGCTCCTGGTTGTGGTCCAGGTGGTCGCGGGTTCGAGTCCCGTTACTCACCCCAAGAAAACGCTCGCGCTCAGCGGGACATAGGCTCGAACCCATGACACACCCTTGGCACAGGTACGTCGCGCTCGGCGACTCCCTCACCGAAGGACTCGAGGACCGTTACCCGGACGGCCGTCCGCGCGGCTGGGCCGACATGCTCGCGCAGCACCTGGCCGACCGCGGCCGGGCACCCCTGCAGTACGCCAACCTCGCGATCCGCGGGCGCCTGCTGGGCCCCATCCTCGCCGAGCAGGTCGAGCCTGCACTGGCCCTGGAGCCGGACCTGGTCAGCATCTGGGGCGGCGGCAACGACATGCTGCGCCCGGCCGCCGATCCGCGCGGCCTGGCCGAACGGCTCGAGGAGGCCGTCGCCCGCTTCCGCGCGGCGGGCGCGGACGTGCTGGTGGGCACCAGCACCGATCCGGCAGGGGCCCCCGTGATCGAGGTGACGCGCTCGCGTTGCATGGAGCACAACCTCAACATCTGGGCGCTGGCCCGGCGGCAGGGCGCGCACGTGATCGACATGTTCACCTTCCGCGCGATCCAGGACTGGCGGATGTGGGCCGACGACCGCATCCATCTCAACGAGGCGGGGCACCGCCTGGTGTCGCTGCGCGCCCTCACGGCGCTGGGCCTCGAGGCCGGCGTCGAGGACTGGGACGAACCGCTGCCGCCGCAGCCGCCGATGTCGCCCCGCGAGCGCCTCCACTGGAACTGGGTCTGGGCCCATGACCACATGCGGCCCTGGGTCGTCCGTCGCATCCGGCGCACGTCGTCCGGACACGGGCGCGAGCCCAAGCTCCCCGAGTACACGACCGTCCAACCCCGCCGCCAAGCGGGGGACGCCCGGCCGTCCGAAGCGGCAGAATGACCCCGTGCCGTCGAACGAACTGAGCCGCAAGGCCGACCCTGCCACCCTGCGGGTCGGTGAACGCCTCCGCCTCCGCGCGGGCACGATCGCCGGCGATGCCGCCGCCCTCGTCTCGCGGTTGCTTCGCCGGGGCTCCGGAGCGTCGATCCGGGGGCAGGTGCTGACCCGCGTCGCACCAGACGCCTTCCGCCTCCTCGTGCGCGGGCGGCGCGTCGCCGCGGTGACGGGGACGAACGGCAAGACCACCACGACGCACCTGCTGGCCGGGGCCCTCCGGGAGGCGCTGGGCGCGGACGCCTCGCGCCTGGTCACCAACGCCGACGGCGCCAACCTCCACTACGGCATCGCCTCCGCGTTGGCCAAGGCGCGTACGGCGGACCTCGCCGTCCTCGAGACCGACGAGCGCGTCGTCCCGGATCTGATCGAGCACGGCCGGCCCGAGGTGCTGGTGCTGCTCAACTTCAGCCGGGACCAACTCGACCGGAACTTCGAGATCAAGTTCCTGGGCCGCGCCTGGCGCACCGCCCTGGAGAAGGCCGGGGACGCCGGCCCCCTGGTCGTGGCCAACTCCGACGACCCGCTGATCACCTGGGCCGCGGAGAAGGCACGCCGTGTCGTCTGGGTCGACACCGCCACGACCTGGACCGCCGACACGGCCCTGTGCCCCGAGTGCGGAGGCCTGCTCACGCGCGTCAACCCGTCGGATGACCAGCTGACGGGCAGTTGGGACTGCCCCCGCTGCGACCTCACCGAGCACAAGGCCGACTACGTCGTCCGCGGCGACCGCATCCAGCTCCCCGACGGACGCCTCGTCGAGCCGCGCCTGAACGTGCCCGGGACGTTCAACATCAGCAACGCCGCGTGTGCGCTCGCCGCCGCCGTCGAACTGGGCGTGGACGTCGACACCGCACTGGTGGGCTTCCGGACGGTGAAGTCCCCGGCGGGCCGGTTCGCGATCGCGACGATCGGCAAGGCCACGGTGCGCCTTCTGCTGTCGAAGAACCCTGCCGGTTGGGCCGAGTCGCTGCAGCTGCTCGAGACCGACCCGGTCATCCTCGCGATCGACTCCGTGGCCGCGGACGGCAAGGACGTCTCCTGGTTGTGGGACGTCGACTTCGAGCAACTGCGGGGCCGGCATGTCGTCTGCACAGGCCCCCGCGCGTACGACCTCGCCGTGCGGCTGTCCTACGCCGAGGTCGACCACGAGGTGACCGTCGACCTGACGGACGCCCTGCGCGTCGCCGAGGGCTCGCCTCACCCCATTGACGTCATCGCGACCTACACGCCGTTCCAGAAGCTGCTCAAGATGGGGGGCCTGCGGTGAATCCCGTCAGGATCGTGCTGGTCTACCAGTCACTGCTCGGCATCTACGGCGATCAGGGGAACGCCAAGGTCCTCCACAAGCGCCTCCAGTGGCGGGGTCTCCCGGCTGAGGTTGTCGTCGTGGAGCCCGGGGAGCGACTCCCCACCGACGGAACGGTCTACCTCCTGGGTGGCGGCGAGGACAACGCCCAGACCACGGCCGTCCGCGAGCTGAAGGCGGACGGAGGGCTCTTCGCCGCCCTGGAGGCGGGCGCCGTCCTGTTCGCGGTGTGCGCCGGCTACCAGATCTGCGGCCGGACCTTCACCATCGGGGAGAACGACGAGGTGCGCGAGGGACTCGGCCTGCTGGACATCGAGACCCGGCGGGGGCCGGTCCGGGCTGTGGGCGAGATCCTCACGAGTTGGACACGCCCCGACGGCTCGGAGTACCTGCTCACCGGTTTCGAGAACCACGGGGGCTACACGTACCTGGGCCCGGACGCCGCCCCGCTGGCCCGCGTCGAGGTGGGGGTTGGCAACGCCGGCGACGGCACCGAGGGCGCCGTGCAGGGTCGCGTCATCGGGACGTACCCGCACGGACCGGTCCTCGCCCGGAACCCCGCGCTCGCCGACCACGTGCTGGAACTGGCGCTGGGGCGTCCGCTGGAGTCCCTGAAGCGTGCCAGCGCCGAGCACGAGGGGCTGCGACAGGAGCGGATGGCCTTCACCCGGAAATGACGGGCCCGATTTCGTGATCGCAGCGGGGATGCCCTAATATCAATGCGCGCGCGCCGCTAGCTCAACTGGCAGAGCAGCTGGCTCTTAACTAGCGGGTTCGGGGTTCGAGTCCCTGGCGGCGCACGAGACGAGGGCTCCGGGAATCCGGAGCCCTCGTTCAGGTTCAGGGCTACAGGTAAAGGGTCACAGGTACAGGCCGGTGTTGGCGTCCCCCCACTCGTCGGTGCCGACGGCGTGGATGTCACGCTCCCGCAGGAGCACGTAGCTCTGGCCCCGCAGTTCGACCTCGGCCCGGTCCTCGGGGTCGAAGAGGACCCGGTCGTCGACCATCACCGACCTGACGTTCTGTCCCACGGCCACGACCGACGCCCAGGCGAGCCTCCGCCCCAGGCGCACGGTGGCGGGAATGAGGATCCCTCCTCCCGAGCGTCGCTCCCCCGCCTCCCCGTCCATCGTGACGAGGACCCGGTCGTGGAGCATCCGGATGGGCAGCTCTTCGGCCGCGGCATCCGCCGTCACCGGCGCCCCATCGAGCGGAGGACGGCGACGAGCGCGACGATGCCTGCCACCGCGGCCGCGAGGTAGGCGAGCCGGTTCACCTCCACGGTGCCGTCGTCCGCCACGAACTTCTGCTTCGCGCTGTGGAACTCGTGGGCCGCAAACCCCTTGGCCTCGCCGACGCCGCGGATGAAGATCGCACGCGGGTGCGCCTGGGTGATGAGTCCCTCGATGTTGCTCGCCAGACGGTCCCGCGCTGCCGCGATGTCGGCCTCGATCTCTGACTTGGATCGGGTCGAAGCCTTGTCTGACACGGTCTGTCCTCCTCGTCACGCCCGGCGGCTGAGCCCAGACTATGCCAGAAGCTAGGGTTGGACCATGCCGAAACTGCAAGTGGGCGACTCCGCCCCGCCCTTCACCCTGCCCGACCCGGACGGCACCCTGGTATCACTGTCTGACTTCGCCGGACGCCGAGTGGTCGTCTACTTCTACCCGGCTGCCCTCACCCCTGGCTGCACCACGCAGGCCGTCGACTTCACGGCCTCGGTCGGCGCGTTTGCTCGCGCAGGCTTCGACATTCTCGGCATCTCCCCCGACGATCCCGCCAAGCTGGCACGCTTCCGGGACACCGAGGATCTGCGCATCCGCCTGCTGGGCGATCCCGGGCGCGAGGTCTTGTCGGCGTACGGCGCCTTCGGCCGCAAGCTCCTCTACGGCAAGGAGATCGAGGGCGTCATCCGCTCGACCTTCGTCGTCGACGTGGACGCCGAGGGCCGCGGCACGATCACGCTCGCCCAGTACAACGTCAAGGCGAAGGGCCACGTGGAGAAGCTGCAACGGGATCTGGGCATCTGATGGACGCCTCCTTCGCCCACCCTGCTCCGCACTCCCCTCTGCTGGCCTTCGTTCTGTTCGAGGGTGATCCCCCCGACATCGACGCGCTCGCCACGGCGCTCCGCGAGGAGTTCACCGACGCCGTCCGCGTCCAGACCGTGGCTCCGGAGGGCAAGGAACCGACCCCCACCGCGGTGGTCCAGGCCGAGGGCGTGAGCGTGCTCGTCGCGCCGGTGTCGGCACCGGTGCCGGGCGGCGAGGCCGTCCGCGCCTGCCACCCCTTGTGGTGGCGCGATCGCACCCCCGTCGAGGAGCACCGCAGCCACGTCATCATCACCACGCTCTGCAGCACGGACAGGGAGGATCCGCGCGCCCGCGCGCTGCACCAGGCGACGCTGCTTTCCATCGTCGGCAGCCTGGTGCTGGGCCTCGAGGGCGCCGTGGGGTTCTACTACGCCGAGGCGGGCGTGACGTTCCCCCCGGACGCCTACCTGACCACGTTGCAGCACGCGTTCGAACAGGAGGAGCCACCCATCGACCTGTGGGTCTCGGTGTGGCTGCGCCCCCGGGAGGACGGGACGACCTCCGGGTACACGTTGGGGCTCGACACCTTCGGCCACGCCGACCTCGTCGTGCGGGACAGCCGCCGGCCGCCGTCGGAGGTCTACGAGTTGCTGGCCAGCGTCGCCGCCCACCTCGTGGCCAGCGGCGCCAGGCTCGAGCCGGGGCACACGCTGGGCTACAGCGCCGAGGACCAGGCACCGGTCACCGCCGTTGAGTCCGAGGTGCACGGGGCCTGGGCGCTGCTGATCGGCTGACCGCAGGACCGCCCCTGACCGCCTGACGGCGGACGCGTCACGACTCGAAGTAGATGCTCCCCCCGATGAACTCGCGCAACAGGGAGTTGTAGGGCACCTTCGCCGTGTCGATCGGGTCGAAGAACGTCAACAGGTTGAGCAACCGGTCGCGCGTCTCCCGGAACGGGCTGTCGTCACCGATGCGGCCCAGTGACGACTCGGCCGCGGGGCGCAGTGCGTTCAGCTCGTAGACCATGCTCGTGTTGAACATGACGTCGGCATCCTCCTGGAAGCGGAAGATGTACTCGTACTCGCCGCGGCGCACGCTGGCCCACTGCTCGAGGGTCTTCTCCGGCGGGATGCCGCGCGTCCGGTCGTCACGCACGAGACGGCGGATGAGCCGAACCTCGGTGGTGGGGACGCGGTTCATGAGGTCGATGTTGAGGCCGCTCAACGCGCTGACGTGGATCTTGAACAACTGGTTGCGGTGGCAGTGACCCACCAGTTCGGGGTTCAGCGCGTGGATCCCTTCGATGACCAGGATCTCGTGGGAGCCGACCTGAAGCGGCGTGTGCTGCGCGGCGCGGCGTCCGGCCACGAAGTCGAAGGTGGGGACCTCGACGCGCTCCCCCTCGACGAGACGCTGGATGTGGTCCTGCAACAGGGGCAGGTCCAGGGCGTGCAGCACCTCGTAGTCGGGCTTGCCGTCGTCGTCCAGCGGGGTGGCGTCGCGGTCCAGGTAGTAGTTGTCGAGCGACAGCGGCACGGGCTTGAAACCGTTGACGAAGAGCTGCGTGTTGAGCCGGCGCAGGAAGGACGTCTTGCCGGAGGACGAAGGACCGGCGATGAGGAGGACGCGCAACGCGCGCTGCTGCGCCAGGATCGTGTCGGCGATCCGGGAGATCTTCTTCTCGTGCAGTGCCTCGGCGATGCCGATCAACTCGAGGTGGCGCCCGGACCGGATGAAGGCGTTGACGTCACCGACGACCTCGATCCCGACCCGGTCCAGCCAGCGGTGGTTCTCGTCGTAGGTCGCCTGGAGCTTGAACGGAGGGATCAGGGGTAGCCCGCTGCCCCGTTCGGCGTCCCCGAAGTCGACGATGAAGCCGTCTGAGAACGGGATGACGGTGAAGGGCTCGACGTCGGACGGCCGGGACAGCGCCGGGTACAGCACCCTGACCGGGTGCCCTTCGACGTCGTAGACCCAGTAGCCGTCCTCGCGGCCCAGCAGCTGGATGGGTTCGTCGCGCGCGACCCACTCCTGCAGACGCTCCCGGATCCCGGTCACCTCCCGCGTCGAGAGCACCGAACCGTCCAGGTTGCAGAAGACCCCCTCGAGGATCGAGTAGGACGTCTTCAGCCGCTCCTCGGGGAAGAGGTCGTGGACGACCTTGATCAAGCCCAGCTTCACCGTCTGGCGTCCCTGACGCAGGTGTGTCTCCCGCGTGGGTGGCCGCTTCGCGTGGTCGGTCATTCGACCGTGATGTCGGCTCTGGCGAGGACCGCCTCGGGGATCGTCAGGCCCATTCGCGCGGCGGCCGAGGGGTTCACCGACAGCTCCAGGTCCTGGGCGACTTCGACGGGGATGTCGGCGGGACTCGTGCCCTCGGCGAGCATCCGCGCGGCCATGCGCCCGGTCTGGATGCCCTGCTGGAGGTAGTCCACCGCGTAGGCGGCCACCGCGCCCCGCTTGATCGAGTCCGGGTCGGAGACGAACACCGGGATCTTGTTCTTCTCGCCGACCTGGACCAGCGACTCGATCGCGGAGACGATCGTGTTGTCGGTGCCGACGAAGAAGGCGTCGACATCGGTGACGGACTCGGCGGCCTGCTGAACCTCCGAGGAGTTGATGACGGTCACCTCACGGATCGTCAGCCCCAGCGCCGGGGCCGCCTCACGCACCATGCCCGCCTGGATCTCGGAGTTGGTCTCCGAGGAGCTGTACACCAGACCGATGGTCCTCGCCTCGGGCATGATCTCGGTGATCAGCCGCAGCTGGTCCGCGATCGGCGGCATGTCCGAGGTGCCGGTGAGGTTGCCGCCGGGCTTCTCCAGCGAGGCGACGAGCTGGGCCCCCACCGGGTCGGTGACGCCGGCGAAGAAGATGGGCTTGTCGGTGATGACCTGCGCCATCGTCTGCGCGGTCGGGGTGGCGATGGCCACGACGAGGTCCTTGTCCTGGAAGGAGTTCGCGATCAGGGACAGCGTGGACGGGTCGCCCTGCGCGTTCTGTGTCTCATAGGCGACGTTC
>CAZZGU010000009.1:13843-24339 GCA_964653755.1 uncultured Nigerium sp.
TGGCCCTTTGCCGCAGCGATCCGGAGGCCGCCGACCAGCCGCCCTCCGCCATCCCCTCGATGAACCCGTCGTGGAGCGCGTCGAGCGACGGGTGCGCGACGATCTGCGCGATGCCCACCTCCAGCGGCTCCTGCGCCGCTTCGCCGCCGGAACAGCCCGACACCGCCAGCGCCAGCCCAGCTGCCAGCACCACCGCCATGCTCCGTCGCATCATGGTTACCCCTCACCTCGGTCCGGACACCCCATCCTCGCCCCGGACGCCGCGGGCGCGGCAGGCGTCCCGGAGTGCGGGAGCATCAAGGGACGAGCAGCAGGGGGCAGCCCGCATTCGCCAGGAGCTGCTGCAGGCCGGAGTCATCGTCCGCGACCTCCTCCAGCGAGACCACGAGGGCCCGGCGTCGGGGCCGCCGGCGCAGCTGGTCCGGGGTGGCGGTGTCGGGCAGGGTGGGACGCCCCAGCAGCCGGGCCGCGGCGCGCCGCAACGCCTCGCGATCCGCCCCGGAGGGCACGACGAGCGACACGCGCTCGCTGTGCCCTCCCGCGAGCCGGATCGCGGCGCCGAGCGCGCGGGCCCCCGCCGGGGAACCGTCGAACAGGACGGCTATGTCGCCCTGCGCCCGGGTCGACTCGGCCCCCGCCGTGCGCTCGACGGGCGCCGGACGCGGCGCGAGGAGCACGAGGTCGGGCTCGGCGACCGCCGCGACGGCCACCCGCAGGACGTGGCCGCGCGTGACCGCGAACGACCAGTGCAGGTCGAGCGCGGACGCCGTGCGCGCCACGAGCGCACGGACCTCCTCCGCCTGGCGGGCCAACAGGCGCGTCGTCGCCTCGAGGTCCGTCGTGCGCACGGCCCCGGAAGCCATCCCCACCTCACGCGTGAACGGGAGCGCGGCGAGACCGAGCAGGTCGGCGTCCTCGACGAACAGCGCCGCGAGTTCGGCGCGCAGGTCACGTGCGAGGATCGCCGCCTCGTCGAGGAGCCGCAGCGCCTCGACGCCGGGACGCGTGGTGAGGACGATCCGGACGGCCGTCATGGCGTCGCCTCCGGGGGTGGCGCGGGGGGTGAGATGGGCTCGGGCGGCTGCCCCGGCTCGGGCGGAAGCCCGGTCTCAGGGGCAGCGCCCGGGGCGGCGGGCTCGCTGCCCCGTTCCAGCTCGGCTGCCCGGCGCAGGTACTCGAGGCGCTTGGTCGAGAGATCGGCCAGCCGGGCCTTCACGCGGGCGTCCGCCTCGCTCGGGTCGAGTCCGGAGAGGACGCCGAGCGCATCGTCGAGCGATTCGGCCGGGTACACCTGGAACTCGCCGCGCGCCACCGCGTCCACGACGTCGGGACGCAGCATCAGGTGCCGGACGTTCGTGGCCGGGATCACCACGCCCTGGGAGCCGGTCAGACCCCGGGCCGCGCACACGTCGAAGAAGCCCTCGATCTTCTCGTTGACCGCGCCGATCGGCAGCACCCGGCCGTGCTGGTCCACCGCGCCGGTCACGGCGAACCCCTGGTCGAGGCCGAACCCCCCGAGCGAGGACAGCAGCGCGCACAGCTCGGCCACCGAGGCGCTGTCACCGTCCACAGGGCCGTAGGTCTGCTCGAAGACGAGGCTCGCGGACACCGAGGGCGGACGGTCGGGCGAGTAGCGCGTGGCAAGCAGCGAGGCCAGGATCAACACGCCCTTGGAGTGGATCGGCCCGGACAGCGCCACCTCGCGCTGGATGTCGACGACGCCGGCGTCCCCCATCCGGGTGTTCGCGGTGATGCGGGTCGGGAACGCGAAAGGCTGGTCCGCCGACAGGGTGACCGACAGTCCGTTGACCTGGCCGACGACGCTGCCGGAGGTGGCGATGTGGAGGTCACCGCGCCGGATCGCGTCGTGGACGCGCTCGCGGATGCGCCCCGAGCGCCGCCGCCGGGCCTCAATGGAGCCCTCGACGTGCGCCGCCGTCACCGTGGCGGACCGCTCCTGGCGGGCCCGGTGGTCGGACTCCCGGAGGAGGTCGGTGAGGTCCTCGAGTTCGGCGGAGATCCGCTGGGCGTCGCCCGCCCACCGCGTCGCCTGCTCGATGACGCGCGCGACGGCGTCCCGCTCCAGCGGCAGCCAGCCCTCGCGCCGGGCGATGGTCGCGATGAGGCGGGCGTACAGGGCCTCGTGGTCGGGGGTGCGTTCGACCTCGTCCTCGAAGTCGGCGGGCACCCGGAACAGCTCGGCGAATTCCGGGTCGTGGGAGACCAGCAGGTAGTAGAGAAGACGGTCGCCGAACAGGACGACCTTGACGTCGAGCGGGATCGGCTCGGGCTCCAGGGCCGCGGTCGCCATGAGGCTGTACGCCTGCCCGAGCGGCTCGGTCCGGATCTCGCGGGTGCGCAGGGACCGCTTGAGTCCGTCCCAGGCGAAGGGCTGGGAGAGGAGCCGCTGGGCGTCCAGCAGGAGGTAGCCGCCGTTCGCCCGGTGCAGGGCGCCGGCCTTGATCTGGTTGAAGTCGGTGGCGAGCGTCCCGAACCGTGCCACGTACTCGACGCGTCCGAGCAGGTTGGTGTAGGTCGGGTTGTCCTCAACGACGACGGGAGCGCCGTCGCCGGTACCCTCGTCGCCGATCACGACGTTGACGTCGTAGCGGGTGAAGAACGTGTCGTCGAGCCGCAGGCCGAGGGGGTTGGGCTCCTCGGACGTGCGGCGGAACTCGTCGAGGTTCTCAAGGACGTCGGCCTGCATCTCGTCGAGGTAGGTCACCACCTCGGGCAGGGGGGCGCAGTCGGCGCGGAGGTCGTCGATGAGCGCGGCCACAGTCACCTGGCACATCTCGCGGCCGAGCTCCTTGATGCGGTCGCGCTTGTCCTTCTGGAGCTGCTGCACCTGGCGGATCGCCTTCTGGAGCCGCTCCTGGAGGGCCTTGAGGGCGGCCTCGAGGCGTCCCTTCTCGTCGGCCGGCAGCTGCTGGAACTGCTCGGGGGTCATGACCTCCTCGCCGACGACGGGCGCCAGCGAGAAACCCACCGGGGTCTGGATCAGCGCGATCCCCTGGGCGCGGGCGTCCCGACCGAGGGTCGCGAACGCTTCGTGCTGCCGCTCGGACACCTCGGTGTCGATCTGCTCGGCGCGGTTGCGGTACTCGTCGCTCTCGAAGAGGGCAGGGATGGACGCCCGGACCTCCTCGCGGAACTGGCGGACCTCCTTACGGAAGCCGGCCCCCTGCCCGCGCGGGAACTTCAGGGCCCGGGGCCGGTAGGGCTGGGCGAAGTTGTTCACGTAGCACCAGTCGCTCGGCGGCTGCTCGACCGCCGCCCGCTGGGCGACCAGGTCGAGCACGAGGGTGCGCTTCCCGACGCCGGGGGGGCCCAGCACGAACAGGTTGTAGCCGGGTGCCCGCAGGCCGACCCCGAAGTCGATGGCCTCGCGCGCGCGGTCCTGACCCGGCGCCCCCAACGCCTGCGGAAGGCCCTCCAGATCGTCGGTCGTGGTGAACGGGACCTCTGCGAGCGTGGATGGACGACGCAACGACGCAGCCGGAAGAGGAAGGACAGCCATACCCCATTGTGGCCCTCCCCCGATTCCGGAGCGAGGGCCCGTCGGGTGTCCGTCCAAGGGCGGCGTCCGGTGTGCTGCCGACGGGGCCGGGGGCCTAAGCTTCCGGGAGCCCGACGGAAGGACCCCATGGACAACCGGTCCGCAACGACCACTGCCGCGTTCGATCGCGGCGCCCGCCGGTACGACCTCATGGTCCGGCTCAACCCGGGCTACCACCGCGCACTGGGCGAGGCGGCGTCCGCCCTCGTCGAACGCCTGTCCGGACGCCCGGGCCCCTGGCACGTCGTCGACCTGGCCTGTGGGTCGGGCGCCTCCACGCGGGCGGTGCTGGACGCCGCGCCGGTTGGCACCGAGGTGTTGGGGCTGGACGCCTCGGCAGGCATGCTCGCCCAGGCGCGTCGCAAGGAGTGGCCGGACCACGTCCGCTTCGAACAGGCCGTGGCCGGACACCTCGACCTCGACGTCCTCGGACCTGGCACCCGCGACGGCGTGTTCACGGCGTACCTGTTCCGGAACGTCCCCGAGGCCGAGCGTGACCGCGCGGTGCGCGAGGTGTTCGAACTCGTGGCACCCGGCGGGTGGCTGGTGGTCCAGGAGTACTCGGTGGCGGGGAACCCGGCTGCGCTGCGCGTGTGGAACGCGGTCGCACGAGGGGTGATCGTCCCGCTGGGGCTGGTCGTCGACCGGAACCCGGACCTCTACCGCTACCTGTGGCGCTCGGTGCTGGAGTTCGACTCCACCCGCCGGTTCGCCGACCGGCTCGTTGCGGCCGGGTTCACCGACATCGCCCGGCGCACGACGTCCGGGTGGCAGCATGGAATCCTGCACACGTTCGTGGCACGCAAACCGGAGGATCGATGAAGACCACCGCACTCCCCGGACGGGACCGCAGAGCCGTCCGCCATCCGGGCCCCTTGGGCGCCCCCCGACTCGCCGTTCCTCGCCGTGTCGCCGTCGTGGGCGGCGGCATCGCAGGGCTGGCGGCGGCCACCGTGCTGGCCGAGCGCGGCGTCCAGGTCGAGCTGCTGGAGGCCGGCCCCCGGCTCGGTGGTCGGGTTGCTGCCTGGCCGCTCGGCGACGGATCCGGGGGTGACGGCCGGTCGATGAGCCGCGGCTTCCACGCCTTCTTCCGGCAGTACTACAACCTGCGCGCCCTGCTGAAGCGCGTCGACCCGGGTCTCGGCATGCTCGTGCCCGTCGAGGACTACCCGCTCCAGCGCCCCGACGGCATGCGTGACTCGTTCTCGAACATCCCGAAGTCGCCGCCGTGGAGCGTCATGGGGTTCGTGGCGCAGAGCCCGGCGTTCACGGTGAAATCGCTGGCGAAGGTGAACGTGCCCGCCGCGCTTGAGCTGATGCAGGTTCGTTTTCCCGAGACGTACTCCCGCTACGACGGTGAGTCTGCTGCTGCCTTCCTTGACCGGCTGCGGTTCCCCGAGGCTGCCCGCGACCTCGCCCTGGAGGTGTTCGCGCGCTCGTTCTTCGCCGACCCGCGGAACTTCGCCGCCGGCGAGCTGGTCGCCATGTTCCACACGTACTTCATGGGCTCCGCCGAGGGCCTGGTCTTCGACGTTCCAGATGACGACTACGACACGGCGTTGTGGGCTCCGCTCGGGCGGCACCTCGCCGGCCTGGGCGTGGCGGTGCACACCTGGGCGCGCGTCACCGGCCTCTCGGTGGGCGAAGGCGTCCAGGTGCACCTGGGCGACGGCCGTACGGTCGACGCGGACGCCGTGGTGCTCGCCGCGGACCCGCGCTCCGCGCGCGTCCTCGTGGCAGGGCTGGAGGACCATCGCCACGCCCCGGGCGTCGGGGCCTGGCAGCGGGCCGTGGCCGCGACCCACAATGCTCCCCCGTTCGTGGTGCTGCGGCTGTGGTTCGACGGCTTCGTGTCGCCCGACCGGGCCGCCTTCCTGGGCACGAGCGGCTATGGCCCGCTGGACAACGTGTCGGTGCTGGAGCGCTTCGAGCGTGGCGCCGCCGCGTGGAGCGAGCGCCACGGCGGCTCGGTGGTCGAGCTGCACGCCTACGCCTGCGACCCCGGCGTCGTCGGCGACGAGGCTGCTGCGGCGGCTGTGGCCGACGAGCTGCTCACTCAACTGCACCGGGTCTTCCCCGAGACAGCGGGGCTCGGCATCGTCGAGCGCGAACTCCTGGTCGCGGACGACTGCACCCTCATCGGGCCGGACCGGTGGGAGGAACGTCCGGGGGTCGCCACCCCGCTGGCCGAGGTCAGGCTGGCCGGGGACTGGGTCCGGTGCGACTACCCCGTGGCCCTCATGGAGCGGGCGGCGACGACGGGGTTCCTCGCCGCGAACCAGCTGCTGGCGCGCTGGGGCGCGGCCGGCGAGGACGTGTGGACCGTGCCGATGCGGGGGTTGCTCGGCAAGAAGTAGGTGTGAACAAGTTCAACCAACGTGATCCACGCGCACCCCGAAGTCGGCGTGCGGCGGGCCGGCGATGAGTGTGCGGACGACGAGCGCGAGCTTCTCGCGGTCGGGGACGCGGATCCGTTCGCTGAACACGTCGTAGTCGGCGTCCTCGATCCGTTCGAGGATGCGGGCATACAGGGCGAGCGCTGCGCCCACGCAGCGGCGCGAGGCCGAGGGGAGCAAGGGCAGGCCGGTTTGGGCCTCGGCGTAGAGCTCGCGGTTCCGCGCGATCTGTTCGGCGAGGAACGCGCGCCACTGGGGCGTCACCTGCCGCGACCACGGGTCGGCGCCGTGCCGGGCGAGGTCGTCGGCCGGCAGGTACACCCGGCCCCGGTCGAGGTCCTCCCCCACGTCGCGGATGAAGTTGGTGAGCTGGAAGGCAAGCCCCAGCGCCCGCGCGGAGTCGAGGGCCGCGGCGCTCAGGGGCTCCAGCACCGGCAGCATCATCTCGCCGATGACCGCCGCCGAGCCCTCCATGTAGTCGTCGCGCAGCGACTCCCAGGTGGGCCAGGAGGTCCTGGTCAGGTCGAGCTCCATCGCGTCGAAGAACCGGTCGAAGCACTCCCGTGGGGTGCCGCGTCGACGCAGGCTGTCGACCACCGCGGCCATGACCGGCTCCTCGGAGTCGCCGCGGTCCAGGGCGGTCTCGAAGAGGGTGCGGAAGGCGGCCAGCCGCTCGGCCGGCGTCCCCTCGACGGGGACGGCGAGGTCGGCGCGCTCGGGCTCGTCCACGATGTCGTCGGCGAGCCGGCAGAGCGCGTACACGGTGTAGACGTCGCGGCGCTGCGACCGCGGCAGCAGCAGCGCCCCCCAGTAGTAGGTCGTCCCGTACTGGCGGGTCAGTTCGCCGCAACGGGCGTAGCCAGCGGCGAGCTTGTTCACGCCAGCTCCCGGACGCGGCGGGCCGCCAGCTTCCCGGACACCAGCACCATCGGGATGCCGACCCCTGGAACGGTTCCCGACCCTGCGAACACCAGTCCGCGAGCCCGCCGATCGACGTTGGACGGCCGGAACGGCCCCGTCTGCCGGAAGGTGTGGGCCAACGCGAACGGCGTCCCCGCGGCCATGCCCTGCCGCTGCCAGTCCGCGGGGGTGACCAGCTGCTCGGTGACGATGTCGGTCGGGTACCCCGCCTGTTGCAGGAAGGCCAGCATGCGGTCGCGGAGACGCGGGCCCTCGGCGTCCCAGTCGATCGTGCCGACCTGGAGGTTGGGCGTCGGCTCGAGAACGTAGAGCGTCGAGTGCCCCTCGGGCGCCGCGCTCGTGTCGTGCACCGACGGCATCGCCACGAAGCGTGACGGGTCGCGCATGGGGCGTCCGTGCTTGAGGAGGTCCTCGAACGCCTCGTCCCAGGCGTGCCCGAAGTGGATGTTGTGGTGGCCCGCGAACTCCGGCGCCCCACCCCGGACGCCGACGTGCCACACGAGCGCCGACGGGGAGTAGCTGCCCGACCGGACGACCCGTGGCGGGACGAGGTCGGGGAGCAGGCGCTCGTACGAGACCGGGAGGTCGAGGGTGGAGACGACGGCGTCCGCCGCCACCCGCTCGCCGCCGGCGAGGACGACGCCCGACACGCTGCCGTCGCCGCGGCGCTCGATCCGCTCGACGGAGGTGTCGTAGCGGAACGCCACGCCGGCGTCCGTCGCGGCCGCCGCCATCGCCGCCGGCACCGCTCGCATACCGCCCTCGGGGAACCAGACGCCCTCGATGGAGTCCATGTAGGTGATGACGGCGTAGATCGCGAGCGCCTGGGCGGGGGCAAGGCCGGCGTACATGGCCTGGAAGCTGAAGATCCGGTGCAGACGCTCGTCACGGAAGCGGCGGGCGATCTCGGGCCCGAGGCGTCCGAACCCACCGAGGCGGACGAGTTCGGCGGCGGCCCGCGGGGAACGCAGGACGAGATCCGCTGCGGAGTTGAAGTTCGCGTCGATGAAGTGCGACATCTCGGCCAGGAACAGTTTGCGGAGCCAGACGACGAACTCGTCGAAGGCGGCGGCGTCCACCGAGCCGGACTCGCGGGCAATCTCGGCGCGCATCTGTTCGTGGCCGTGCCACACGTTGAGCGACGAGCCGTCGGCGAAGAACGTCCGGTAGGCGGGATCCAGCAGCGACAGCCTGACGTAGTCGCTGTGGCGTCTGCCGACGGCGCGGAAGGCCTCGTCGAGCAGGTCGACCATCGTGAACACCGTGGGCCCGGTGTCGAAGGTGAACCCGTCACGCTGGAGGATTCCGTTGCGTCCGCCGGGCACGGACTCCCGCTCCAGCACCGTGACGCGCTGACCGTCCCCGGCGAGGTGCAGGGCGGCGGACAGGCCGGACAGGCCGGCCCCGATGACGACGACGTTCACGATTCCCTCCAGGCGACACGACGGGCGGCGGCCTTGAGTCCCTCGATCCCCGCGAGGACCAGGCCGCTGGCCTCCAGGCAGGCGGACGCCTCGGTGACCTCGGCGGCGATCAGCTGCTCGACCTCGTCCCGGACGCCTTCGGTCACGAGCGCGTCGCGGACCAGGTCGAGGTCGCCGGGGCGCTGCAGCCGGGTGGCGAGCCGCTCGAGGGCCTCGGCGGACGGGCCGCGGAGGCGTTCGGCGGCGAGGGCCATGATGACGGTCGCCTTCGCCTCGGCGAGGTCGTCCCCGGCGGGCTTGCCCGTGCGCTCCGGGTCGCCCCAGATGCCGAGGACGTCGTCGCGCAGCGCGAACGCGCTCCCCATGAGGCGGCCACAGGAGTTGAGCTGGTCGACCACCTCGGGCGAGGCGTTCGCGGCGGCGGCCCCCAGTTCGAGGGGGCGTTCGATCGTGTAGCACCCGGACTTCAGCCGGGCGATGTGCTCGGCGTGGGCGCGGTCGCGGCGTCCGGCGGCGGCGCCGGTGAGGTCGGCCCGCTGGCCGGCGATGAGCTCGATGCACAGGTCGCTCCAGATGGCGCGCATGCGGCGCGGGAGCGGGTCGATGAGCTTGTCTGCGAGGGTGTGTGCGAGATCGCCCAGGAGGACGGCCATGTTGCGCCCGAAGACGTCGGAAGCGCCGTGGGCGCCCGCGGCGGCCCGGTGGTGGGCCTCGGCCTCCACGTGGGCAGCCGGACGCCCGCGCCGCGAGGCCGACTCGTCCATGACGTCGTCGTGGACGAGCGCGAACAGGTGGAGCGTCTCCAGGGCTGCTGCGGCACGGACGAGGTGGGTGTAGCCGGGCTGGTCGGTGCGTCCACCCGCGGCCACGAACCCCCAGTAGGCCATCATCACGCGGAGGCGCTTGCCGCGGCCGACCAGGAGGTCCTCGAGCCAGCGGGGGAGGTCGTGGGGCAGGACGTCGACGCCCATGCCGTCGTTGAACCGCTCCCACAGTGCGGTGAGGTCGGCCAGCTCGTCACGCAGGAGGGCGTCGACATCTGCCAGGCAGGCGTCCGGGTCATGGGTCGCGGCGGCAAAGGACGACACCAGCCTGGGCAGGCGGGGCGCCAGTTCGCGCACCTGGAGGACCGACCACGGCGAGTAGACCTGCGGGGTGGCCCGGACGGCCGCCACGAGACTCGGCCACGGGATCCAGGCGGCCTCGGCGACCTCGGCGGGATCGGGGTGGAGTTCGTCGGA
Source organism: uncultured Nigerium sp. (assembly GCA_964653755.1). Classification (GTDB taxonomy): domain Bacteria; phylum Actinomycetota; class Actinomycetes; order Propionibacteriales; family Propionibacteriaceae; genus Propioniciclava. The sequence continues at coordinate 23,385 of CAZZGU010000009.1, forward strand.
GGTGACGAAGCCCACGAAGACCGGGCACATCTCGTTCTCGACGATGCCTCCGGCGTCCACGGCGCGGTAGCGGAAGTGGGGAAGCACCTCGGTCAGCGGTCCGACGACGAGGCCGAGCTCCTCGCCGATGCGGCGGCGGGCGGCGTCCGCGGGAGCCTCGCCGGGGCGAGGGTGGCCGCAGCAGGAGTTGGTCCAGACGCCGGGCCAGGTGAGCTTGTCGAGCGACCGGCGCGTCAGCAGTACCTCTCCGCGGGCGTTGAACAGGTACGTGGAGAAGGCGAGGTGCAACGGCGTGTCAGTGGTGTGCACGGTGAGGCGATCCGCGGTCCCGCTGGGGTTGCCCTGCTCGTCGAGAAGGACGACCTCGTCGGCTCGGCTTCGCGGAGGCACGGTACGGACCCTGCCCCGCGCTGTGTGGGTGGCTGCCATGCTGTGTCCAATGTTTGTCCAAGGTTGCGTGAATCAGATTAGGCGACGACGTCGGGAACGTCAATCGACTCCCGCTCGCTTCTGGTGAGTCGGTGTGGGAGGAGGGGACTTCCGGGGCTGAGCGCTCAGGAGGCGATCTTCGCGACGAGGTCGACCACGAAGATCAGGGTGTCCCCGCCCTCGATGCCGGCCTCGGCGACGGCCGTGGTGCCGTAGCCGTCGGTGTAGGGGACCGTGATGAGCACCCGGCTGCCGATCGTCTTGTCGGCCAGCCCCGTGACGAACCCGCCGATCACGCTGGTGTCGAGGGTGAAGTCGACCGTCTGGCCACGCTCGAAGCTGGAGTCGAACGTCTCCCCGGAGCGCCCGTTGACGCCCACGTAGTTCACCGTCACCTGGTCACCGACCGCGACCTTCTCGCCCGCGCCCTCGACGAGCACGCGAGACTGCGTCTCGGCCACCACCAGCCCCTGCTTCGCGCTCACCTGGGGCGTCTCACCGAAGCCCCCCACGACCTGGACGTCGT
>CAZZGU010000010.1:0-22542 GCA_964653755.1 uncultured Nigerium sp.
GTGCGACACCCACAGCTGCGCCTGATCGGGCGCGGCCACGCGCAACGGGGGGAGTCCGCTGAAATGCGCCCAGGCGTCCGTCGCGGGCCGCAGCACCACCCCGGGGGTCGGGAAGGGCGACGTTCGGTTCCCCGTCCGCGCGGCGAAGGGAGTGAGAAAGGTGACCTTCCAGGCGTCGTCACCGCGCCAGTGCGCGAGATCGTCCCAGGATTCCCCCTGCACCACCAGCGGAGTCTCGACGCGGGTAAGCACACGCCCGAGGCGAACCGATGCACCCGCCTCGATGCGCGTCGCCAGCGCCGTGAACGCCTTCTCGGTCAGCAGCGACACCTCCACGCCCCATGTGTCACCGCGGGTCGACAAGGGCGCCAGCCGATAGGGCTTGACGTTGTCGTGATGTGCGTCGCGCTCCGTCGCGTCGTCGAACCACTCGGTGAACGCCGCATGGACGTGCTCGAGCGCCGCCGGCTCGCGCACCCCCGGCAACGGAAGCCAGTAGATGGCCGGCACAGCCCCCCCTGTGTGCTTTCCCACCGGACGCCCCACAGCTCCCGGCCGCGACGCCCCGCCGCGCTCCGCACAGTCTACGGGAGGCGTCCGCCCCACCTTCACGGACGACTCGCGCCCTGCCGCCCGACCTGACACCATCGCCTCGTGGATGACAACGACCTGCTCCTGCGCCACGCCGAACGCTGGGCGTCCGAACGCAAACGCACCTTCGACCGCGAACTCCTCGAAACCGCCCTGGACCTGCGGGCCACCCACGACGGCCACGCCGCCAACCGCTGGCCGGCGCGCAGTGTCGAGCACCTCATGCTGCAGCGTTGGCCGGCACACGGCCCGGACTGTCCCGACGTCGGCGTCCTCATCTCCACCCTCGACACGTTCTGGCGCTTCCTGCGGTCGACCGGACGCATGGCGGGGGCGTCCGCCGAACCGGCCGACTTGTTGCGCGAGGCCAAGTCCGCCGGACGCCGCATGCCGGCAGCCTGTGCGGACCCCTCGAAGCACTCCGCGAGCAAGTCGCTGCTCGCGTACGGGCGCGAGATCGGGATCGACTTCGACGACGTCCCCACGATCGATGAGGCCAACGCGCGCATGCAGCGCATCGTCCAGGCCTGGAACGCGCTCCCGGACGCCGAACGCCTCGGGAGGACGCCGGACGCCGGCTTCGCCGGCAGCCGGATGGGTGGCGCGCTGACCGATGCGGCGGCGTCCCTGCTGGCATCGGGGCAAGTCCCGGCCGGCTTCAGCCTGCCGGAGCCGCCGCGCCTCGACGAGGATGAGGACGAACGCTACTTCCCCTCCGACCCGGCCGACAGCGCGCCGCACGTGCGCAAGTCGGGGTTCGTCCGGCAGGCGCTCGCGCTCGCCGACTGGGTGGGTGCCGGGCGTGAGGTCACCGCGGCGGGTGTGCTGCGGCCGGCCGTCGCGCGCGAGGCGTACCGCGAGCTCGGACTGTGGGACTGGGAGCGCGGCTGGTACCAGGCGCAAGGCGGCACTGTTCCTGATGACCCGGACGCCGAGGCGCAACTCGCCGCCGCGAATCTCTCGTCGTGGCGCAGCGCCGGCGACTGCCTGGCGCTCGACCGGCTGTGGTTCCCCGCCGTGGAGGCAGAACTGATCGAGGTCGGCAGGCGCACCGCCGTGAGGGTGGCGGTCCAGCCGAAGGACCCGATGGGTTGGGTGCAGCTCGGGCTGCGGCTGGTCGTCGGCCTGCTCGACCGCACCGGGGGAGACGACTACGAGTTGCTGCTCACCGTCCTGCTGCAGGTGAGCGAGCAGGTCGGGGGGCCGACGACGGTCGAGGCCCTTCGAGAGACGTGGTGGCGCAGCGAGGAAAACGAACTCGGCCTGCTGGCAGACCCGGAGTTGAACAGCCGCGAGGCGAGCGACCGGAGTCTGGACGCGTTTCTGTCGATGTTCGACGACTGCGGGCTGTGGGTTCGGCGGCGCGGCGGCGTCCTGGTCGGAACGCCTTTGGGCTGGGACGCCGCGCTCGTGCTGATGTCGATCCTGGACGGCGAAGGATCCCTGGAGGACCTCGGACTCCTGGAGGGCGACGAGTCCTTCGACGACTGAGCCCCGATCCGCCGAGGGCCCGCCTTACGTCCGCCGAGGGCCCGCCTTACGTCCGCCGAGGGCCCGCCTTATGGCGTATCAACGCTGAGTACGTACGCCCGTGCGCTTCATTTCGTTCTGGGGGATTTCGGCATTCTCGCGGGAGCCACGCTCGGACGGGCCATCGCGCCGCGGAATCTCAAACAGGCCGTTATGTGGCCTGTTATACCATGAGCAGAGCGAGCGCTCAGGAATGCAGTCGCCGTCATTCTGGCACGCGTGAGGCCCGCTGATTGTGGGTCGCCGAGAGGCGCCGGACTCTTGCCCGCGACAAACGATACGAAGGTGGGCCCTGGCTCTCGTACGAAAGGGCCTGTGCGGAAAGCCCGAACTCGCTGCGCTGAGCGACCACCACGGTCGGTCGGGGGACGCCGGCTGTGTTGATGCCGTGCCGGAACCCCCCGAGGCCGAGGCTTGGGTCAGAGGGAGAGCAGCAGGGGCTCTGAACTTTCCTCATTCACGCCCAGCTGTGTGAAGACCGATTGCGTCGCCAGGTCCTTGATGATGACGACTGAGTCGCTGTAGTAGCCGACCTCGAGCGTCTCGGTCGACTTGATCGAGTTGGGAATGCCCGTCCCAGTCATGACGTTGTTGATGGGGGAGCGCCAGATCTTGCCGTCCGATTCGAAAGACATGGCCCTGTTCGTGAGATACGCGTTGTAGTCAACCTGCACCCGCATCTTGCCGCGCGTCGCCGCCAACTCCGCGATGACGCCCTTGCCCGGCTCCAGTTCCACATCAACGCCCGTCGTGGAGCCCACAGTCACTTGCTTGGAGTGCTCCCCGCCCACGCCCCACTGCTGCGTGTAGGAAACGGTCGTCGTGCCTTTGCCGCCGGTTCCGAGAAAGGTCACCCCGTACTCGAAAGCCTGTTCGACGGTCAACTGACCCCCGGTGCTCCAGGACGAGGTCACGCTGTCCGTGACCTGATCGCTGATTTCCACGTGGAAAGTCGCCTTGGAGCCGCTTTCGTTGACGAACTTGGCGGTCTTGACGATGACGGGCTCCTTGGAGATGTCGAGAATCCGGCACCCGGTGGGCATCAGGACCATCTGGACTTCCGGCTCATTGTAGGACTTGTAGGTTTGAGGATGTCCCGTCGGGTCCTTCAGGTAAGCGGCTTTGCAGCTTGCCCATGTGTGATACTTCGTGAACGCAGCCTTCAGCTGTGTTGGGTTGACCTTGAACGCTTCCGCGTCGGCCGCCGTCACAACCCGGGTGATTGCCCCGATTGCCTGAACCGCGGACTCCGCAAGGTCATGGCCAGCGTTGACGTGTACTTCGATGCCCATCTGATCGCCTTTCTCCGTCCGCCCCGACGAGCCGCTGCCAGCTCGGATGCGGTATTACCAAGCGACACGCTACACCGCAGGGAACTTCCCCGACGTTGGTACTTTGGTGTGCATTTCCGGGTGCGCGTCGTGCTTTCGTATGAACTCCGACGCGTCCGCGCGCTTGACGGTGCCGTCGGGCGTCGTGGGGCACGCCGTTGGCCAACCTGTCGATCCTGGCGTGTGAGGCCGCAGGGAGGCTCCTTCAGCGAGGATTCCGGCAACTTCGCGGCAGCCCTGCCCGAGCCCTGCCCTGCGTCAGCGCGCAGCAGAGGAGTCCTACCGCGTCACTGAGCGAAGTCGCAGTGCGGGCACTTGTAGTTCTGCGCGCCGTAGCGGATGTAGAACGTGCCGCCGCACCTCGGATTGGTGCACTTGCGGGCGATGTTCTCGTTCCCTGATGGGTACGACTTCGCGGTGTACTTGAACACGGATCCCCCTTGGACTCAGTCCAGAACCCTAACAACCCTGGCAGGGGCGGACCGCGTGGCGCAGCGCATCCATCTCGGCGGGCAGAACCCCGGTCCCTCGGCGGCACCTGCCCTCGGCGGTCAGCGGGGTCAGGTCAAGACCCGGGACCGACCGTCGTAGGTGGCCAACGCCGCCCACACCAACGGCGAGTCCCTCAGCAGGCCGTCTGCACGCCAGGACGCGAGCCGCTCGCGCTGCCAGACGCTCAGCCCCGCGGCCGGGTCCTCGAGCTGCTGGACGCGGTCGACCGCGCGGGCTGACTCATCGAGCGGGTCCTCGCGGCACCCCAACCGGTCGAAGGTCTCGCCGGTGTAGAGGGTCCAGCGGGTCGCGGTCACGAGTTCGGCCCCGGCGTGCAGGAAGGCCGTGACCAACCCGAAAGGTTCCTCGAACGAGGGGTCCGGCCCGCTGCGGCACCCGATCAGGGCGACCCGGGGCGGCATCGGCCAGATCTCGCGTCCGGGGCGTGGCCGGACGCCGCCGGTGGCGTCCCTCGCTGTCCCGGACGTCGGTCCCATCCGCGGAACAGCGACGCCGAACAGGGCGGCCGCGCGGGCGGCGTCCGCGATGAGTTCGGCGACGTCCAGCGTGCCGCGGATCGCGTCGCGCGCCGTGAAGAACCGGTGCAGCGTCCCGATCGGGCGCTCCTCGGCGGAGTAGTCGTACCGGCGGCAGCCCAGCAGCAGGCCGGTTGACTGGGCGTCCGCGTGCGGCGCCGCGACGTGGCCCAGATAGAAGAAGCGCGAGCGGCCGGGTAGTTGGCGGGCGAGCCACCAGCGGTCGGTCCGGTCCCCGAACGCCGACACCAGCGACCGGCCGCGGCGGGGCACCTGGTGCGGGTAGGACGCCGCCCAGGCTGCGCGGGCATCGTCCGGCAGGATCCGGCGGACGCCTTCGCGCGTCAGGTCGGGGTCGACGACATGCAGCGGCGGCAGGGAACGGACGTCCTGCCAGGAGGGCGGTTGCGTGTCCGGGTCACTGTCGCGCGGCAGCAGCGGGGCGACGTGCACGACGTCGGCCACATCGAGCAGGCGTGACCCCAGCTGGATCGGCTGTCCGGCCCGCTGCGAGTCCCCGACCGGGAGCAACTCCCACGGGACGGCCGCGGTCGACGGGCTGGGGAAGACGCGGAAGATCACCGGACCCCCCTGGGCCTCCGCTCGCGACAACAGCTCCTCGCCCAGCGACGGCGGGAACAACAGGCGGGCGAGCAGCGCTGAGAACCGCCCCTCGGTCTCGGCCGTGGCCAGCGGGCCCAGGACGGCGGCGTTCCGGGGCCCCGTGAACTCCACACGGGTCGCCGCCCCCGTCGACGTCGACGAGGTGGACCCCGGATCGGCGCGCCCCGGCAGGGCGCCGGAGAGCAGGTTCCGCACCTGTCGGGCCGCGGCCGCGGTGACGAGGTGGGGCGCGCTCCAGGAGTGCTGGTCATGCCAGCGCCACGTCCAGAGCTGGCCGTCGCGCGTGTCGAGCCCCACGAGGACGACCGTGGGCCGGTCGCCGCCCGACTGGCCGACCACGGGCCGATCCATCGGGGCTTGCCCCGCCGGACTCATTCCCACGCCAGCTCGCACAGCAGCGGCCGGGTGCCCACGTCCGCCGCCCGTGTCAGGTGATCGCGCAGCACCTTCCGGACGAACGCCCGGTCGGCTTCCGCGCGCCCAAGCCGTGCGGGGCTCAACCAGGGCAGGGGGGCGTCCGGGAAGTACCGCGACCGCCGGACGGTCGGCGCCACGACGAACACGGCGACGCGGTCGACGTCGTCGAGGCCGAGCATCGGCACCACCGCGGACCCGCTGTACCGCCCAGCGTGCAGCCCGAGGTCGATCCGGGCCACCAGCACCTGGCGGGGGCCGGCGTGCAGGTACGCCACGAGCGCCGGCACGGGCGCGTCGCCCGCCTCCACCCTGACCTCGAGCCGCACCCCGCCCGGCTCTTCGCTCGCCACCAGCGCGACGTTGAGGTCGAGCCCGCTGACCGAGCGCGGCGGCACGAGCGCCCAGTCCACGGTGCTGAACCGGACGGTCAGGGCCGGCGCCGTGCCGACTGCCCCCGGGCCGACTGCCCCCGGGCCGACTTCCCCCGCCACGAGCGCCCGCTCGCCGGCCGGCCGGGGGAACTGCGCGGGCCACGCGGCCAGGGCCCGGCGCACGGCGTCGTCGATCTGGTCCTGGTGCTCGCGCAGCGCAGCCAGGGCGGCCAGGTCATCCGCGGGGCCGGACGCGCAGTCGAGCGTCGCGTCCACGGCCCGGCCGAGACGCTCGTCAACGTACCGGCGCAGCGCCCCGGTCCGGCTCTCCGCGCGTCCCAGCAGGGCGAGCAGGACGCCGGTGCTGCGGCCCAACCGCGTCGCCGCGGCGGCGTCCGACTCCAGGACCAGCCCGCACTCCCAGCCCAGCGTGCCGAGGTCGACGTCGAGGACGTCGGCGTCCAGCGACGGCTGCAGGTCATCCCCAGGATCTCCCGACGGCCACCAGTTCGCGTACCACTCCGCGCGCGCCAGCACCCGCAGCGACTCGACCAGTGCCGGTTGTTCCGGGTGGGTCACGACGCGGACGGAGCTGTCGGCCTCGGACGCCGCGCGCACGGCGTCCGCGGCAGCTGGCCCGTAGACCGCGGAGAGCCAGAGCAGTGCCGGCTCGGCCTGGACGACCAGCGTGCGAGGGAGCGCGCCCGCCACGGCGTCCGGCCGGAAGACGAGGGTGCCACCCCGGACCGGCAACCCCTGCTCGCTGACGACAGACTCCGCGTCCGGCCAGCCGACTGGGGTGAGCGTGACGAGGCCGTCCTCGACGCTGATGTCGACCACGCGGTCGGGGGGGTGCTGGTTCATGAATCGTCCGATCTCAGCTGGGTCAGGTAGTCGAGCACGGCGGCGAAGGCGGGCCAGGGGTCGATGATCCCCGGTGCGAGGGCCTCAGTCCTGGCCGTCACGGCGGCCCATTCCGCTTCGGTCGCGTACCCGGACCACACGTCTTCCACGAATTCGCGCGCCTCGGCGCCGAGGGATTCGGCAAGGTGGCGCAGGGCCGTGACAACGTCTTCGTGGGGGAGCAGCGCGGGAGGCAGGCTGACCCGCGGGTCGACCGGGCCGCCGTCGATCCCGGGAGCCCCCGGCAGGGCGTCCAGGGGTACCGCCGCGGGCGGCGATCCGGTGCCTGGCTTGGGGAGATCCTTCAGCCAGCTCCGCCAGGCGAAGCGGACTGCCTGGTAGGGGTCGGTCATCTTCCCGTCCCGCTCCCAGTTGTGCAGTCGGGACCACAACCGCGGCCCGAGCGTGTCGATCGGTCGGGAGATGCGGCGATGCGTCTCCTCCGGAAGCAGTTCCAGGCTCGTGTGGGCGGCGAAGAAGCAGCGCCGCAGCTGAACTGCGATCTGGAGAAGGTACTTGTCCGGGTGATCGGCGGGCACGCTGTAGACGTCGCGTGGGTCGTCGATCCAGCGGGACTGCGCGAGACTCGCCCCCGCCGCGACCAGGGCCCGTCGTGAGGCAGGCTCCAGCAGCCCCAGCGGGCCGGCGCTGCGCTCGATCTCCTCGCTGACCAGGCCCTCGACCGTGATCTCGCGCGTGTCCGAGCCCGAGCCCCGCCTGTTGCGATGGATCAGCCTCAGCAGGAGCGAACGGTCCCGTGGCCGGGGGAGCCGGCCTGCCGACTCCTCGTCGTCCTCGTCGCCCGGGTCGCCCACGCTTCTCCAGCGGTGTTCGCCCGTGTCGTCCTCGGCGCGGCGCACCGGCGGCGCGGGCAGCGGGATCCCTGCGGGGGTGTCCGTCAGACCCAGGGCCCGGCTCAGCGCGTCGTCCGTCCACGAGGCGAGCCGGGCGTCCGCGAGCTCCTCGATCGCGGCTCGCGCCGCTCCCTGCGGAACCCGGTCCGGGTGCAGCCCGACGGGCTCCAACGGGCCGGGTGTGTCGGCTGGGCCGCCGGGGCGCGCCGCCCAGAGGACCCGGATCCGGCGAACGAGGTCGGCCTCGACGCCGTCGGCGAGCACGTACGCCCGGATGGCCTCGGCGTCCGCGAGCAGATCCCCGGGGCGGGTGGCCTCCACGTGGTAGTAGTCCTCCAGCCAGGTGGCCCACGCCTGGTCGCCGCGCTGCGCGAGGGGCCGGATGCCGCCGGCGTCCCGGATCATCTCCCGCAGCCGGGGGGCCCACAGGTCTGCCACGTTGCGCTCGGCGGCGCGCCGGCGCGCCACCTGGGGAGTCGTGACGAACCAGCCCCGGACGAACGTCGCGACCAGGGTCAACGCGACGAGGTCGGCGCCGTGCTCCCGAATGGCACGCTCGATGAGGTCCTGTTCCGTGTCCGAGATCGGGTCGCCCCGGTGCACGTACGCGGTCAGGTGCGTCGGCAGCTCGGGGAACACCGTCCGGAACAGGGACTGCCGCACGCCCTTGCTGGGCGCCCCGCCGCTCGTCAGGACACCCCGGCGAACAACCTCGTCGACGTGGGCCCATGCGTGCCGCCACGCGTCCCCTTGAGTCGGCATCCGTCTTCCCCTCGCCGCCCGGTCGGCCGTCCCGGGCCGATGCCCATGCTGTCACCCGGATCCGTTCCCGGGGGAACGTCCCGATTAGCATGTGGCCGTGACGACCCGAACGAGCCCGCTCTGGGCGGGCTTCGCCGGCGCATTTGTCTATCCGGTCGCCGAGGCGTCCGGTCCCGGCACAGTCAACCTGCCAGCCTTCGACGAGGCGCGGCTGCTCGTCGGCGCAGACCCGGACTCAGCCGCCGCGCTGCTCAGCCGCCTGATCTTCGAGTCGGACGCCGACGCTGACACCCTCGCGGTGCTCCACCTGGAGGCCGGGCGCGCCGACTGGCGTCGGGGCGATCCGTCCGGAGCGCTGAGCCATCTCGAGGTGGCAGCCATCGCGTCCGACCCCGCGGTGGCACACCGGGCGCGCCTCGGTCGGCTGTGTGCCTGGATCGAGCTCGGCCTCCCGGACGTCGACCGCGCCCGACGAGAGGTCGAGTCCCTTCAGGGCGGCCCGCTGGTGATCGAAGCGCAGCTCGTGTTGGTGGTCGTGCAAGCGCGTCTCCAGGCGACGCACGCCTGCCGGCGGTCGGTCGCCGACCTCGACGCCGAGCCGCTCCCGCCCGGGCTGGCGTTCGTGCACCTCGTCAACAAGGGGGTCGTGCTCCTGGAGGCCAACGATGCTGTCGGCGCGCTGGAGTGCTTCGACGCCGCAGCGGAAGCCCAACGCTCGACGTCCGATCACGCGCTGGCGCCGGCCGGCGATCTGGCCCTGGACCCCTGGGCGCCCGCGATCCTGACCATGAACCGTGGCGTCACGCACGGCGTCCAGGCCTGGCGGGCCGAGGCGGACGTAGACCGTGCGGCCTTGTTCCAGCGTGCGCTGGTCCTCCTGGCCGAGGCGCGGGCAGCACTCGCCCGTCTCCGTGCCCCGGACCGGCTGCTCGGGGACTGCCGACGCAACCTGGGCGTCGTTCACCTGTGGCGCGGCGCGCGAACCGGAGACACGGACGCCCTCGAGGCCGCGCTACGGAACCACTGGGCTGCCCTCGAGCACTACCGCCGGCGTCCCGAGTTGCACCGGCGGGTGGGCGCCCAGTGGCGGTCCCTGGGGCTGTGCTATCGGGCACGGGCCGACGCCTCGGCAGATGCCGGGGGTCACGTCCGGGCGCAGGCGTGCTTCGACCGGGCCGAACGCCTGCTGCTGGCCACCGGCGACGCCCGCGCGCTCGCCGAACTCGACCTCGCAGAAGCCGCACTGCGGCTCGATGACGAGCCGGACGCGGCCCTCGAGCTGGCCGTTCCGGCCGCCCTGTTCCTGGACGCGCAACGGTTCCGGCTCGCGGGGGCGGCGGCCCGCGCCCGTTGGTCGGACGGTACCGGCGAGGACGCCCTCGACGCAGCCCTCGCCGCGGCATCACAGGCCGGACGCGGCGATCTGGCCGCCGCGCTGGTGGTGTGGCGGCGGTTGGGGGGCGCAGCCCAGTTCGAACGGGAGGGCCCCCTGCCGGTCGCGGGTCACGACGCGTCCGTTCTCACCCCGCCCCCGCGAATCCCCGGCGTGAGTGAGGCTCTGGCGCCGTATCTCGACGCGGCAGTCCGGCGCTACCGGGTGCCGGAGTCCGATCTCGTCGGGCCCACGACCATCGACCTGCTGAACGCGCCGTCTGGCCGGTGATGCGAGGTTGTCCTGCCGCATTGCGGAAGATCGCGCAGCATAGTCCCTGTCCGATCTTCCGCATTGTGCACTTTGAAGCAGCCGGCGCCGGGCAACTGCGGCCCCAGCGCAGGTTCGACTGCCTCACAATGGGCATGTGGACCGCGACAGCCTGCTCAGGGAGCTCAAAGGGCTCCACCGCGGTCGTGGCGTGCGCCGTCCGGACGTGGCCGGCTGGCTGGGGCCCTCGCTGGCGGGATTCATCCGGCTGACCGCCGGAATGTCCGACGAGGACGCCCGTACCGCCTTGGTCGTGCTGCTCGCCCGGATGCTGAAGCCCTTCCCGCAGGATCTCGCGCGCCTCTTCCGCGCCGCGAGCGGGATCTCTCATGACGCTCCCTTCCTCGAGGAGCGTCTGATCGCCCTCGAAGGCCCGCTGCAACGGTCGCCGAGGGCCCTGCGCCGGCACCTGCGCCAGGCCGAGCAACTGCTCGCGGATGCCCTCCTGCAGGAGTTCGGGAGGCGCGACGACCCGAACGAGGCCCGCGGCTGGCACTGGGTCACCCAGGACCTCGAACTCACCCTGGGCGAAGGGGCCGTGCTCGAGCTCCGTCGGACCATCCAGGCGCTCGACGACCACCAGAAGTACCTCAGCGAATCATTCTTCGTCCCTGGGCTCGCCAGCAACGACGGCATTCAGGTCGAGGCCGTCGCGGGCGTGGAACTCGTCGGCGTGGACGACGGCGTCCCGAGCCGTTGGGATCTCTCCCTGCAACTCCCGCACGAGCTTCGGCGGGGCCAGGAGCTGAGCACGCACCTGCGGGTGCGGTTCTCCCGGGCGCGCGTCCTCAACCCCTTCCTCGCGCTCGCGCCGGCCCGGCCGACTCGGTGGGCCAGCGTCACCGTCCACTTCGGGACGCCGCCCGTCGCGCAGCGGGCCTGGATCGTCGACGGTGTCTTCCCCGTGGCGGTCACCCTGGACGACCCCCAGCGGCACTACCTCGACCTTGCCGCGTCGCCGGAGGTCGTGGCGTCCTTCGAGAACCCGCGTGTCGGTTTCGCCTACGGCGTCGGTTGGCAGTGGCCTGACTGACCCCCGACTCCTCCCTCCCGGGAACGGATTTCCGATCAGGAAGTCGGTTCTGGAGAGGGGGGCACGGTGTTCTGGGTCACAGTCATCTCGGTGCTGGTTCTGTTCCTCTGACGCGTCAGTTCGGCCGAGGGGTGGTCGACAAGCGCTTTCAATGCCCGGCGGTGGTCGTCCTGGTGGGGGCGGCCACCTCCGGCGCGTGCGGGGCGATGATGTCGAGGCCCACGAAACGCAGGATGTGCGGAATGGCGCGCACCGCGTCCCGATCGAAGCCCCGCTGCTCCTCGGTGAGGTCCTCCCAGGGGACGGCCAGCCGGTGTCCGCTCCTGCCGTTGCGGCGTTGGAAGTGCTCCCACCGGCGGTGTTCAAGCTCGGCCAGTCGGTCGACGATGTCGTCGGTCAGCGCGAAGAGCGCTGCCTCCGGGTCGATGACCGGGCGGCAGTCCAGCCCGACGGCGGCCAGCTTGACAGGGATGTCGACGAGTTGGGCGCGGTTCGACTGCTGCTCGAACGGGTGGAGGTCCTCCCAGCAGCGCTCGGCGTTCGCGTGCCCGGCGGCGCCGGTGCGTTGGACGGTCAGGCGGTACTGGGCGTGCACGTTCGCGGCCCACTCGGGCAGACCGGCCAGCAGATCCGGGTGGCCGGGTGGACGCCGCGGGTGGCGTCCGGCGCGGGCCAGAAGGGCCGGGAGCCGCGCCGCGAACTCGATCGCGCGCCGCCGGTGCTCGGCGGGGTCGACCCCGTCGGGGGCTGGCGTGGCTGCGACGAGCCGGTCGGCGATCGCGGCCAGTTCGTCGGGCATCAGGACGACGTTGGCTGAGGAGCGAGGAACGAGCGTCTCGTGGTCACTCGGTTGTTCAGGCGCGTCCAGCAGGACGCCCAGGTCGCGCAGGAGGTCGTCGGCCAGGGCGGCAACGCCCGCCACGCCTTCCTGGACGGCGGCGGGTTGGGCGGCGAGCGGACGGACGCCTTCGGCGGCGTCCCGCGTGAGGACGCCGAACAGCGACGGGAGGTCGGCGGGCCAGTAGGACGCCTCGGCGAACACCTCCTCGGCGAGGAGCCGTTCGGGGGTGAGGAGCAGGACCGCGGGGTCGGCGAGGTGCTCGCGCCGGGAGACCACGACGAGGTTCGGGGCGGGATGTTCGGGCTCATTGGGGTGACCGGGCCGGTCGCGGGGTTCGGGCTGGTGGCGGCGTTCGGGCCGGCTGCGGCGTTCGGGGGGCGCGTCGGCGACGATGCACACCCGGGCGTCGGAGATGCGCTCGGCCAGCAGGGCGCCGACGGCGTGCGGTTCGTCCTGGCTCGCGACGTAGATCGTCGGGCCGGCGACGGTGGCGTGTGTCGCGGGCGGGGTCGGCCAGGCGGTGCAGCGGAGCGTGACCGAGCGGACGACGCTTTCCGGATCGGACGCCTCGTCAACCTCACCCTGCGCGGGAGGGGGGAGAGGGCCGACACACGCCCGGTCGCGCACGATGCGGTGGATCAGGTGCCGCTCGCCGGGCTGCTGCCAGCCGACCGCGATGCGGCGGGCGATCTCGGCCGCCACCGGAGTGTCGCCGATGACGACGGGAGGCGGGGTCGCGCGGTCAGACGGCCACGGCGGCACCATCCGCAGGGCGGCGAGGGCGAGAGCTTCGGCGCGGGCGATGGCGTGGTGTCCCTGGTGGTCCCAGGCGAGGGCCGCCGCGGGCTCGTCGAACAGCGTCGCCGACGGGAACGCCGCCGTCCCCGCCGCCTGTGCGGCGGCGCGGGCGAGCAGGTTCGATTCGGTGTCGTCGGCGCCTGCGACGAACACGGTCTCGGCGGTTGCGAGGGCGCGCGTCAGCCGGGGAGTCGTCAGGCGGGCGCGGACCCTGATCCCCGCCTGGTGCAGCTTCTCGACGTCGGCGGGCGCCGGCGTTCCGACGACGAGGACGCCCCGCGCGGCGCGGTACCGCAGCGCGAGTCCCGCGACCTCCGGGCCGGACCCGAGAATCAGCACGCGGACGCCGACCCGCGGCCTCAGGTCCGCGAGGATCCGGCGAAGGCGGGAGAAAGAGACGTCGAACGTCGTCCGATGAACGGTCCCCCCAGCCACGGGGCCATCCTCACATGCCGGGGGCTGCGACACGGCTACTCGGTCAGGCTTGCGCCGGAGAAACCGCGGATGACCCAGCGGGTGACGGCGTACGCGACCAGCGCGGTGCTCACCAGTTCGATCGAGACCAGGAAGCTGAGGCCGGCCACGCCGGCGAAGGCGAGGTAGAGGGTCGCGAGGGCGACGCCGGCGTTGAACATGTGCAGGAATGCGACGTGCAGGGCGCCGAGTATGAAGGGCGCCACGATCACCGCCGTCCACACGAGCGCGGCCGGAGCACCGGCGGTGAAGGTGTCGACGGTGCGCAGACCCCCCGGAGCCAGCAGGAACGTGATCATGTCCGCGGCCGCGAAGAAGCCGATGGCCAGGCTGCCGACGGTCGGCATCCTCTTGTGCCAACGGCGCATGAGCATGCGAAGGTCGAGCAACCGGGCGACCGCCACGAGGCCGTAGAGCGCCAGCATCACGAGGGCGAGCGCAGCGTCCGGCATCGGCACGACCCCGTTGCGCGGGGCCATCAGTCCCACGCAGACCACCACGGTGGCGTAGCCGCCGACCAGGGCTTGAGGCAACGAGAACAGCGTGGCGTTGACGCCCTCGGAGGGCAGGGCGCTGGCGAAGCCCACCAGCGCGGCGATTGCCAGGATCGCGCCGGACGGCGCGCCGGGCACCTGCTCGAGGATCGTGCTGGCGGCGAAGCCGCCCATCAGGGCCGAGCCCCAGGCGGGCCCGTCAGGGTTGGCGTGTGACGTCCGCGTCCGCGTGCCGCCGAAGAAGCCCTTGAACATCAGGGCGTAGACACCGAGCAGCGCCGCGATGAGCAGCAGCGCCTGGATCGTTTCGTTCACCGCGGCGTCCCCCTCCCAGTCGCGCTCAGGACGAGGCATTCGCGCGGCGGGGCAGATCTTCTCCGATCAGGACTGCTGGCGTTCACAGCAGGTCGTCGTCGGACGAGTCCTCCGCGGGCGGAGTCTGGGGGTTGCCGCAGGGCGGCCGTGACAGCGGCACGTCCGCGAAAGCCATGTGCACCGCAGCGGCCCCGTTGACGGGCGTCCGAACCAGGGTCCCGCAGGCGCCCTCGACAGCTCCGCGGGCCGCCTCTGTGGCGAAGAGGTGTGTCCGGACCGGAACCTCGAGCAGGTGACCGGGCAACTGGTGGATGCCGGGGGTGATGCTGCAAGGCCGGAGCACCTCGCCCAGGAACGCGCTGACTGTCTGACCGTCGTTGTTCACGCTGGTGGCGGGAGATACGAGACCGTCCAGGATGCGCGCCGCCACTCGGGTGATCTCGGCCTCGCGCCACTTCGCCCAGATTGCTCCCGTGACCAGGTCGCGGGCCAGCCGATGCAGGACGCCCTCCGGTAGCCCCAGGTCCTCGCTCAGCTCGGTGAGGGCGTCGCCATAGGGGACGTCGGTGTAGAGAGCGAGGCACGCGGCGGTCAGAGACGTGATGGTCGCCGAACGCCACCCGGGTTCGGTCGCGGCCTTGGCCAACATCAGAGGCTCGAAGTTGACGTGGACGGTCGGTTCGGCCGTCTGGAGTGACGCGGGAACGTCAGGCAGGCCAGCAGGTTCTCCCGGAGGCTCGGCGGGTGAAGGCCGATGCAGGTCGTGGAAGATCGCCCACCACAGCCCGAAGATCCTGGCCACGTGGTCGAGCCGGCTTGCTTGCGCGTACGCCGTCAGCGCGCGATCAGCAAGCAGTCGTCGGATTCGGGATTCGTTCTCGGCCGCCAGCAGTTCGTTGCGAATCGCCCGGGCCAGCAGACCCACGCCCACGAGCGCAAGCGGCACGCCCACGATCCAGCCGAGGGCGTAGCCGACGGCGTCCGGGAGCGGGGACCCCGCCACCTGCGACGCGACAGCGTTGACGGGATCCCGGAACACGGGCCACAGCCCGGTCCAGACTGCAATGACGATCAGCCCGGTCAGCACCAGCGCGAAGGCCTTGCGGCGGGCCCGGCTGAGATCCGGCGTCCAGGGCGACACCGCGAGTTCGCGCCACCGGTCGCCGTCCAGTCGGGCGAGCAGGCTGTCGCGGATCACGTCGCGAAACACCCGGTCGAGCAGGCGCTCGGGCTGGGAGGCGGGTTCTTGCTCGTCGTCGCCCCGGGAACGTTTCCACAGCTCGCCGAGGTCGGCCGCCTGGCGCTTGCGGACGTCGGCGTCCCGTTCGTTGACGTCGCCGACAGTCGTCGCGGTGATCGGGGAGACCGGGTCCGTGGAGAAGGGCGACGGGCCGTCCTGAAGCTTCTCGACGGCTCCGGCAACGGCCGAATCGGCGATCGGCAGGGGCGGGTTGGTCTGCAACGGTGGGTGAGCCTCGAGGAGTTCCTCGGGGTAGTGGCGTTGCTGGTAGGCCGGATCGGGGTCGACCAGGCTGGGGGACAGGACCAGTTCGCGCTTCACCCACGCGGGGCGTTTGAACTCTGGCGGTGGGGGACCGCCGTCGATGATGCTCGCGACAAGACGAAAGGCCGTTCGCCACACGTCCGGCGAAGGACGCGTTCCCTCCTTGGCCGCTTCGAGTTCCAGATCCCTGTCGTGCCAGGCAGCCTGCTCGGCGAGGTCCGCCTGCTTGCGAGTCAGGGGGGCAATCGGAGCGCGACTCACTAGTTGGCGCAGTGCCAGCCCCCAACCGCGGAGGGGGACCTCGACTTCCGCGGCCAGTTCCGATTGGGCGGCGACCTGCTCGGGCGCCGCGTACCGGAGTGCCCCCTCGTGCGCGGATTCAAGCCACGTCACGCAGTCGTCCAGGAGCTCGTGTGGCTTGAGGGGACGCGCGAAATGCTCGGGGGCGACATCGGCGGCGTCGAAAGTCGGGAGTTGCTCGTCGTGGTAGCGGGTGGCAGCGAGCCGAGCGCGGTGGCCGCCGCTCACGTGCCTGCTGAACACGTGGATGAAGCGGGGCCGGTTTTGGGCGCCCAGCGCATCGACGTCGGTGGTGCCGCCGAGCACGCCCACGAGAGCGGCCATGGTGTGGACGGCGACGGCGTCTCTCGTGAGGGTCCATCCGGAGTCGGGTTGGTCCGTTTCCGGGTGGTCCTGGGTGGCGATCACGTACTGCTCCCACCCCTGGACGGCGTCAGGCACGTCGCATCGCCCTACCGCGTCAGGGTTGATGAGATCGATCCGGACTCGGGACGCCACCGTGGGGAACACCCGCTGCAGGAAGCTCTCGACGCTTGCCAGCCCGGTGGTGGATTCAGGGCTGGAGGAGCGCAGCCAGAGCGCCACGACGGAGCTTGTTCCTTCCAGGTGCGACAGGTACTCCATCAGGCGCTGCTCAGTACCACCCACGCCGGGATCCAACCGACTGGCCTGGACCGTCTGCCACTGTTCCTGTGACAGACCGTCCCCCACGGACTCGGCGTCCAGCCAGACGAAACCCGCCAGAAGGCCGGCACGCGCCCACGCGTCGACGAGCTGGAAGAGCGCCGCTGGCCCGACGACAAGCTTCGCCTGACCGGTCACAGCAGGTCGTCGTCCTCGTCGTGACCAGTCGCGCTCGCTTTGAGTGCCGTCACAGCCTCGATCACGTCGGCGAACAGCTCATGACGCGGCTGGTTCTGAGCGATCGAGGGGTCCATCAGGTCCTCGTCCTGTGACCTGCGCGTGTAGTTCGCGACCAGTTGTTCGCAGGTCTTGACCAGGTCATGTGCGCGGTCGGTGCTGGTGGGGCAATAGGCACGACTCTGGTCGACCATCCCCGTCCCGGTGGTGACCCAGCGCCGCAGGGCGTCCTGATCGGTGCCGAGCGTGGCGCCCAAAGCGATCAGCGCCTGGAACGGCGCCAGTGGGGTGAGCGAGTGCGAGTGGAAGGCCTCGATCATCTGCAGGGGCAGTGCCTCGACCAGGTTCGCCACGTGGTCGAGCTTGGTGGTCGGCCGTACACCCGGCACTGCGACCTTCGCCCAGGCGCCCCCCGAGTTGGCCGGCACGAACACCTCGAAGTAGCTGCGCTCCGGCAGGGACACGAAGGATGCCCGCCCCAGGAAGCGGGCCATGAACCAGCCCCGCAACAGGCACGCCAACGAGTTGGGGCTCAACGGGACCCATTCGGGCAGCGGAGCCGTCCGCCGCCACAACCAGAAGTCCGGGTTGTCGCGCCCCGACATCCACTGGGCGCTGATGGGTTCCATGACGCTCGTGAACTCCATCGGGTGGTAAGGGTTGTCGAAGGAGGTCAGGATCGTGACCCCTTCGCTCGGCTCGGTGGTGTAGGCGGTGGTCGCGCCGGGGATCAGGGTCGCGGTCACGTCCTCCAGGCGGGTCCGCAGTTCGGTCAGGTGGTCCGGAACGCCCAGCGGAGACATCTTCAGCCAGAGCGGCGGTGTGCTCTGATTGTGGATTGCTTGGACCAGGGTCGCATCGAGTCTGGCCAGCGGCGCGGCCACGTTGAGCGCTGCCGCGTACTGGTTCACGAGCCGGTCCTGACGCCGCATCGACTCCGCCTCCGAGAGACCGGGGGCGTCGAGGTAGTCCTTGAGCGACTCGCGCAGGTAGCGGCCAACCTGTTTGCGATCGTCGTGCAGCCAGGCGAAGACGCGCTCCTCGAGGCTCTCGATCCCGAAAGCCGTCTGGATGAGGGCCCGAGCCGGAGCGCGTTTGGCTCCGACGGTCGGGACCCAGAGTTGGTCGTAGGTCGCAGGCCGCCTGACGGGCCGTCCCAGCGGGTTGAGGCGCTGACCGATGATGACCTGGGTCACCGCTTCTTCGAGGGCCGTCAGGAGGCCTTCGCCGCTGGACGCGTCCACGTCCTCACCGGCTGAGAAGCCAACCTGTTCCACGAAGGTTGTCGGGAACGTGTCGGGATCATCGAGCAGGTACTCGACCCGGGAGGGGCGCAAGTGCTGGGGCACGCCGCGGCTACCAGGCATCAGTTCCAGCGGCGAACGATGCTGGGCGGGACGGGCCTGGGCGCGGAGTAGTTCTTCGGCGTTCTGCAGGGCACGCTGCCAAGGCTTGAGGAGGTTGTCGACGAGGTCGGCGAAGACGTCGGCGACCGTCACCAGCGTCTGAACCTGGATTTCACTCTCGAGGGTCAGCCGGGCCTGTTTGGCGATGGCGCCGAGCAGCGGGTCGCCCGCCCGAACGGTCTTCTCCTCAGTCGCTGCGCCCGAGCCGAGGAACTGCAGCCGAGCGCGCAGCTTCTCCTTGGCCCGCTTCAGGTCCACGCCCTGGATCTCGGAGATGCCGCTGGTGCTGTGTCCGATGAGGCGTTCCACAAGTTCCCGGGCGACGGGGAGGCCCTCCTGCGCGGCGGTCGCGATGATGATCTCGCGCAGCGTGTTGGCGATCTCGCCGGCCCAGGGAGGTACCCGGGAGGCCATCGCCGCTCTTGCCTTGGCGAGGAGGCCTGATTCGGCCTCCTTGTTGGCCAGGACGGCCTCGGTCGCTCGTGTCCGAGCGGCTGTCGTCGCCACCTTCTTGGTGCCCGCCGCGTTGCCGAGTTCCACCGCGAGCCGTGCCGCAAAGGACGCCAGTTCGGACTCCAGCCCGGGCAGCGGGTCCAGCGCGTCGACGACGTCGTTGTGGTCGTCGCCCTCCTCGTTGATGCCGCTCGCGTTGACGAACGAGTTCCACACCCGGTCGGCCGCCTCGAGGAGGACCTGTTCGTCGGTCTTGCCGTCGCCCGTGTAGTGGAGAAGAAGGTGGCGGTCCAGGAGCCGCTCGGCGGCGAGACGCAGGAGACGTTGGGAGGCATAGCGGTCGAAGTAGTCCCGCCCCAGCGCGACCCTGCCGAACCCCAGGGCCGTGAAGAGGCCCAAGTCGCGTTTGGTTGAGGCGGACAGACGCAGGTTGTCGGGGAGACCGGTGGTCCGTGCCTGCATGTTGGCCCGGACGTACGCCTCGAGGTCGTTGGACAATGGCTCGTTCAGGGCAACTTCCGCCAGCGAGTGCCCGACCACCGCGTAGACCTCGTCCGGGTCGGACAACGTCACTGTTCCGCTGGAGCGCCCGACGAAAAACACGGAGGCGGGGCCCCCGAAGCCTGTCGCACGGGACAGGCCGGCCCGGGCAAACATCGTCTCGCGGCTCGATTCGCCCGGATGCACGGTCGTCCACATGGCATTGGCCAGCTCATTGATGGCGCAGAAGGAGTTGGGTGAGACGCCGGAGTCGGTGCGCCCTGCCTCGGTCTCGAAGACCTCCGGGGTGAAGACCACGGCGCTGAGCGACTGGACGCCTTGGGACCGGACGACCTCGCAGACGTCCAGAAGCATGCCCGAACCCGAACCGCCGCCGACCGATGCGATCACCATGACACTGACGCCACCGCTGCCGAGGTCGACCTGGCTGGCGCCGCGGGCGCGCTGGATGTCGCTCAGTTCGCCCGTGGTGAGGGGGTCAGCGATGGCGTTCAGAGCGCGAGCAACGGCAGCGTCGATCGTCTTGAGGCCGTGCTGGCTCGCCACGCGCCCAACGCCGCGGAACTGACCCGCGCCCTTCGTGATCGTCACCTTGACAGCCTCGGGCGGATGGGGACGCCAGCAGTCCCAGGCAAGGTACCGGTCGCGGCCCATCGACTCCATCGTGGAGGACACCCCCACGGTCATGTTGGCGAACGTGCTCGTCTTGGACGACAGGCCCACGTACTGGCTGCGTGGCAGCGAGTAGGGCAGGCCCGTGGATCGCGTGTCAGGATCAGTCGGCACGTCGATGTGCAGGAATTGCCACCCACGCGGCAACGCCGTCCCTCCGAGCGACTTGACGGCCGTGAGGAGGCGCTCACGGATCACACCGACGGTCTTGCCGCCGGTGCCGCCGACACCGATGAAGAGGTACGGGTTCAGGGCCACGGGAGTTTCCTTTCAGTCCCAGAGATCCGGGGGAGGCGTGGAGTCGCGGTCGGAGTCCGACGTGCCGGACGGGCGGCCTGAAGAGGGAGGCGTCCAGTCGCGTTGGCGGAACTCATTGATGTCGAGGGAGCCGAGGATCCGGCTGTCAAGGCGTCCGGGCGCGGTGTCGAAGGACTTGGTGAGGACCACAAGCCGTCCGGGTATCTCCCGCTGGGTTCCCCCCAGGTCCGCTACGGCGCAGCTCAGGATCGCCACGAAGCCGAGGCCGGGGGTGGTCGTGACAGTCTGGCCGTCCTCAGGGTCACCGGGGCGGCCGCTGGAGGCCAGGAGTGCCTGGCCCGAGGCGGCTTCCGCCCAGAAGCGGGGGGCGCGAGCCGGGGACAGGGACGCCTTGCTGGCGAACCGGATGCCTGCGAACGTGAAGGAGCGGCGCGGAGTCGAACCGCCCTCGGGAATGGCTGTCAGTTCGAGGGTGTCTGTGAGGCGGCCGGCTTGATCGGGCAGCGGCTCGGCCCGGCGCAGAGTGTCCCGGGTCACCACGACATCGATCGCAGCACCCCGGAGGCCGCGCATCTCGTAGCGGGCCGCCCACCAGCCGGCAATTCCCGTTGCCAGGAGGGGTACAAGCGCCGACAGCAGGCCCACGGCAGCCGCGATGACGAACGTCACAGCCCAGGACGTGGGGTTGACGAAGCGCCAGACGACCAGGAGATCGAAGTCGGTCGACTGGGTGGTGCCGTCGGGGCCCGGCGCGCTCACGAGTCGCACCGGGATGGTGGCCTCACCATCGCCCACCGCCGCTTTGGTGGGGGTGACAGAGACGCGAATCACCTTCGCCTCGCCTGTGGCCAACTGGACGCAGCCGGTCGGGTACTCAAGCGTGGTGCCCGCCGCGTCGTCCGGGACCACAACGTGGGTGGGGGCGTCCAGACATACCTGGGTCGGGCCGTCGGGAGACCCCAACAACCGCAGATCCGTGGCGGCAGGCTTGGTCTTGACGGCGCGGCCGAGGTCGAGGACGTCGGCGGGCTGCACGGCCGGGAACTCGCTGGGTAACACGAGCGCCTGCCTGAAGTCGATCGCCAGCGGCGTGAGCGCCAGCCCCGAACGCGTCACGAGGTGTACCCGCAGGCTGATGTCGACGACGGCGTCTGTGGGCGCAGCGTCAATCGCGATGTCGACTCGGCCCTGGGGGTCGATCGTGGTGTGGGCCGTGCGCGGTTCGTTGCCATGCGCCACCACGGCCACCGCCGGTGTCGCAGCCTGGTAATCGGCCAGCGGGGCAGACTGGCCATCCCGGTCCACGACGCGGACGGAGACCACCGAGGCGGCGCCGTTCCGGCGGGGTAGCCCGGTCGGCTTCTCGAGCCTGAGGTCCGAGAACACGCAGAAGCTGATGTCGTCCGGCTGCACGGGGACGTCGGGGGTGACCCGCCACACTCCCGCGGGCGCGCTCATGGGCAGGGTCAACTCCATCGACACGTAGTGGTCGTCGCGGAGAGACCGCACTGTGTAGCCGCTGCGGGTCGTGGTCTCGCCGTCGGTGCCCGCGGTGAAGTTCTCGCCGGAGGGGGCATCGAGCCGCACGACCTGTGACAACTGCGGGGTGTTGATGGTGACCCTCACACGATGGACGCCCGGGTCGATGGCGCCAGAGGAACCTGCCGGGGTGCAGCCCTGGACGATGTCGTTGATCCGGCCGAAGATGCGCTTGAGGCCGGCGCTGTCGTTGGCCTCAAGGTAGATGCCTGGCGCCCACCCCTCGGGGAGCGGTTGCGTCCCGCAGGTGGCGCCTCCGGCGCTGCCCAGCGCCATCGGCCTCAGGTCGCGCGCGTTGCTCCCGAGTTGGAGGCCGATGATGACGATGCCTGCCCGCCGCAGCTCGTCGAGCAGTCCACCCGGTGCGCACATCGACGCGCGGGCGGCGTCCACACCGCGCGGGTTGTGCTCGAACTCGCCGTCGGTGAACCAGAACATCAGGCGGCAGTTCCCGGACCCTTGGCGGTCGCCGAACTCACTCAGCCCGCCCTTGAGCGGCTGCTCGAAGTCGGTGCCGCCGCGGGGCGTGGTGCGCTGGCGTGCCTGCCGCACCATCGTGGAGATCTCGCGATCGGTGGTGGCGGGGTCGTCGTTGACCGCAGTCCAGCCGGTGATCGAACGGGCGTTGTCGTAGCCGTCGTCGAAGGCGGCGATGGCGATCTCGACCGAGAGCGGTTGGCCGTCTGTGCGAGTCAGCCGGGAGAGCTGGCGCAGCGCGGTCTCCAGCCCCTCGTAGCGGATGCCTGTCGGGTCAGTACCAGCAAGGCTGCCGGAGCGGTCGAACACGAAGAGGGCGCTGACCGAACGCGCGCTTTGCAGGCAGGAGCCGATGAACGCGGACCCTCCCGCCACCGGGTCGGGATCGTCGGCGGCTGCGCGGGGCGCCAGCGCGACGGAACCGACGAGGAAGAACAGGGTTACGAGCAGGGCGGCGAGGCGGCGTCCCATCAGAACCACATCTCCCAGCTGCCGACTTCCAG